>JBGQGO010000526.1:0-4423 GCA_041497455.1 Blastocatellia bacterium
ATACTTCGATAAGGTCACAATCAGACCAGGCAAACCAATCGTGTTTGCTCGATACGGTGGGACGTACTTCTTCGGGCTTCCTGGAAATCCCGTCTCGACCTCAGTGACATTCAGTGTTTTCGCGCGGCCAGCGATTCGAAACATGCAGGGAGAAGCTTCGCCTGCGCTGCCAACGGTCAGCGCTCAGCTCTCTAGAATTGTGAAAGACTCATCGAGTCGAAGAAGCTATCTGCCGGCGAGACTGTTTATCGAAGATGGCCGAGCAATGGTTGAGCCTTTGAAGTGGGGCGGCTCGTCGGACCTTGTAGCGTTCATGCGGGCGAACGCACTGATCGTCGTACCAGAGGAGGTGCACGAGATCGCGGAAGGCGAACTCGTTGACGTGATGCTACTATGACACTCACTCACACAGATGAAGAAGGCCGGGCCCGGATGGTCGATGTAGGCAGCAAGCCTGTCACCACTCGCACTGCCGTGGCTAGCGGCTTCGTTCGGATGGCTGCGGCGACGGTCGAAGCCATCCGCGGGCACAGCACTCCGAAGGGCGATCCGCTTGAAGTCGCCCGGCTGGCAGGGATCATGGCCGCCAAGCGAACGTCCGAGCTGATCCCGCTCTGCCATACACTTCCGCTCAATCACGCTGACGTGCAACTCGATCTGCGCGCTGAAGGCGTTGCAATCGTTGCGACGGCCAGCACCGATAGCAAGACCGGGGTCGAGATGGAAGCGCTTGCCGCGGTTTCAGTCGCCGCGCTCACGATCTACGATATGTGTAAGGCGATCGACAAGGCGATGGTGATAACCGACATCAGATTGGAATCGAAGACTGGTGGGCGGTCGGGCGACTACAAGAGATGTGATGAGTGATGCGTGACTCTCTATTGCCGGGCATTCCTAAACAAGAGTTTTGTGCGAGCCGCGAACCAAGCTCGCGATGACAGCGTATAGCCGATTATGCAAAGCCAGTCCGAGGTTAGGAATTCATTCAAGCTGCTGGTGTTCGCTTCTTTGTTAACCCTCGCGCTTTGGTTCATTCCTTTCGCTGGAGTCATCACCTACCCGATACGGCTCTTCGTCACTTTCATACATGAGATCGGCCACGCGCTGGCCGCTCTGGCGACACTCGGTGGAGTGAACAGGGTCGCGCTCGACCGGAATGGCAGCGGGGTGACTTTCACACAAGGCGGCCTTGGCCTCTTGATTTCAAGCGCCGGGTATTTGACCACGACCCTGTACGGCTCGGGTCTGCTGCTGTTTTTAAGGCGGGAGCGAAATGCGCGGGTGGCGGCGATTGGAACGGGCGCGCTGCTGTTGCTGATGACGGCGCTGTTCGGCGGGAACATAGTTGCGTGGCTGGCTGGATTGGTGTTTGGAGCGGGGTGCCTGCTGTTAGGTCTGAAAGGCAAGCCGAAGCTCGTCCACTTCTGCATGAGCTTTCTCGCGGTACAGTGTCTGCTCAACGCCTTCTATGATCTTCGGACAGTGTTGTACCTGTCGGCGTTCGATCCTGCCTTTCCAACCGACGCTCGAAACATGTCGCAAGCGACCGGCGGGTTTTTGCCTCCAGTCGTTTGGGCCGCGGGCTGGGTCCTCCTTTCCACGGCCGTCGTAGCCGGAACACTGCTTGTTTACTATCGCAGCCTGCGCGAGCGAGCGTCGCTGCCCGAGACTGCTCTTCCTTCGCTTATAGCCGATCACTCGGCGACGGCTGCGCATCCTCATCTCTAAGCCTAAGTGGGCAGACGGCGATCCACCTAATCAAATCGTCTCCCGGTTTTACAAGCTCTCAACCAACTTGCTAGAATCTCACGCGTTGTTATTCCCTGGCGCTTGGTCGCCGTGTGAGCGATTGATTTAGCTCCGCTCAAAGGTGCCAAGACCGATGAGCCGATCTGACTAACTATGACGTGGCGTGAAAAAGAGAGAAGGGTCGCCGTCGAGCGCAGAGTGGTCGAGCGGCGCCGCACAATGCGTTACAACATCCGCACACTGTTGATCATCGACGGAATAACCTGGGTCGATCCGGAAGACGGCGAACACAGACGCGCGATAAGGCGCCGCGCTGACCGCGAGGCGCTCGCGATCGCTTTTGTTCAGCACGCCAATCCGTGAGCATCGCCTCCGAAGGCTCCCGTAGATAATAATGCCGCTGATCTTGTTCGTACTGGTTGTGACTGGCAGTGATCGGGTTGAAGTTTGCCAACCCGGCTATTAGACTGTGAACACTGCTATGAGCGGAATGAAATTTCGTCGAACCTGTTCGGTTTGCAACGCTACATTTTTTTCTCCGGATCGAAAAGCCGCGTACTGTCTTAAATGCCTCAAGAAGCGTGTGGTGAAGCACGTTCCTTCTGAAGCAAAGGCGGCCGCCGAAACCACCCGTGTTGCGCCACGACCATTTACGTCGCCAAGACCGCCGTTGGGAGAACCATCCAGAAACCGGCCGGCGCGGGTTGCGAAGATCACTACGCTCACGCCCGAACTGCGCCGCCGGGTCATCGAGATCTACGAGCTGGAATACGCGGAGAGCCCGGTCCAGACTCGCGAGGTGCACGCTCAGATTGCGAATAAGTTATGGCTCAAGCGGCAGCTTGTAGCCGACGTCATCCGCGAGATCACTCAGTCGAAGGTCGCTCTCACCGAAGAGTTGAAAGCCCGCGCCATCGAAATGTACCAGCGGTTCGTCGAGAGCGGCCACAGACCCGAAGGCGGCCGGCGCCGTGCGATCAGCTCTGCGCTAGGCTTGCCTTACAAGCAGGTCATGAAGATCATCCGCGAGTGGTCGATGGCTGAGTATGAAACCTCGCCGACGCCGAATCCTAGCCGACTGCAACTTTTTGAAATCGAGAAGATGTATTGGGACGAGTTGAACCGGCAGCGTTACCGGCTGACGGAGCTGCCTTCCAAAATAGCCGAGGAACTGGGTTACGTCACCCGGTGGCAGGTACTCAGATGGCTGGATGTTCTTCACGACGATGAGCGCGCATTTTCGAACGTCCCTGACCCGCCGCCCGAGGCCCAGCAGCAGATACTTGAAGTGTACGTCGAATATTTGCGGTCGGCGGCGCCGCCCGAGCACGGCCTGCATTATAATATCGCCGGGCAGATTGCGAAGGTTAGCCCTCGCCAGGTCCACAAGATACTTCAGAATCACCGACACAAAATGCGCGCTGAATATCCGCTAGTATAGTCATTGGTCATAGGACCAATAGGTCCAATACGTCCAATAGGTCCAATATGACCAATGACCAATTCCAATGAAACAAGTCGTACAGAACTACCGCACCGGCCAATTGAAGGTCGAGGAACTACCGCCTCCTGCGCTCAGACCGGGCGGGGTTTTGGTGCGCACGGTCTGCTCGCTGATCAGCGCGGGCACGGAGCGTACAATCGTCGAAACCGCGCGGAGTTCTCTCATCGGAAAAGCACGCAGCAGGCCCGATCTTGTGCGGCAGGTCTTCGACACCTTTAAGCGCGAGGGACTCAGCTCGACTTATGAGAAGGTGAAGGCGAAGCTGTCTCAGAGTAAGGCGTTGGGTTACAGCGCGTCCGGCGTAGTTACGGCGGTGGGGCGAGACGCTCAGGAGTTTCGGGCCGGCGACCGCGTCGCTTGCGCGGGCGGCGGTTACGCCTCGCACGCGGAAGTCATTTTCATTCCCAAAAACCTTTGCTGCAAACTGCCCGAAGGCGTTTCGCAGGAATCCGCTTGTTACACCACCGTCGGAGCGATTGCGCTTCAAGGCATACGTCAGGCCGATCCGCGGCTGGGCGAGGCGGTTGCAGTGATCGGGCTCGGCCTGGTGGGGCAACTCACGGTCCAGCTCTTGAAGGCCGCCGGCTGTCAGGTGCTCGGAGTCGATATCGACCAGGCCGCGTGCGAGCTCGCCAAGAAGTCGGGCGCCGACTCCGTTGCTAATGATTCAGCGTCGGCGCGGACGGCTTGCGATGCTTTGACGGGAGGACGCGGGGCGGATTGCATAGTGATCACCGCGGCCACCAAATCATCAGAACCGGTCGAGCTTGCGGCCGAGCTTGCGCGAGATCGAGCGCGCGTCGTCGTTGTCGGCCTCGTTGGAATGGATGTGCCCCGGCACAGCTTCTTCGCAAAGGAACTCGAGCTTCGGCTGTCGCGTTCGTATGGTCCCGGCCGATACGATCCCGACTATGAAGAGAAGGGAAGCGACTACCCCATCGGCTACGTGCGATGGACCGAGAAGCGGAATATGGAAGCGTTCATTCGCCTGGTTGCCGATGGGAAGGTCAACACTGATCTGCTTACGACTCAGCGCTTCCCGGTTGCACAGGCGACACAAGCGTACGATCTCATACTGAACGGAGGCGAGCGTTTTTGCGGGGTGGTGCTCGAATATCCGAGCGGTGATCAACAGCCTGCAAATCCCCCAAGGAAAGTCAGAGCGACCTC
>JBGQGO010000527.1:0-4419 GCA_041497455.1 Blastocatellia bacterium
CTATCTAGTGGAAGAGTGCGGACTGAAGTTCGACGTCGCGATCATACCCGATGGCGGAAGAATGGATGTTTCGATCTACGGCGAGAAGGGAATCCTGTGGATCGAACTCGAAAGCCACGGTATTCAAGCGCACGGCTCGACCCCAGAGCTTGGCCGCAACGCGATAGTGCCGCTCGCGGAAGCGATCGCCGAGATCAAGACGCTCGACCTTGGGGCGAGCTACGATCACGCGTTCGACGGCTGGACGATGAACGTCGGGACGATTCAGGGCGGCTCGTCTACCAACACCGTGCCGGCGATGGCTCGGGCGACTATCGATTTCCGGTTGCCCGCCGGCATCAGCAAGCAACAGGTGCTTGCGAAAATCGCAGAGAGAATGTCGGCGGCGCATGGCCGTTCACCTGACGCAGATGTTCGAGTGAAGGTGCTGCACGAAACCGAGCCGCACATCTCGGACAAGAACTCGATCATCATTCGCAGCTTCGACCAGGCGGCTCGTCGATTGAATCTGCCGATGAAGTACGAAACGTTTGGCGGGAACACCGTTGCAAAGAACCTCTACTTCGCCGGGATCACTTCGGTTGTGCATTATCCGGGCGACGACAAACTGGCTCACGTTCCGAACGAGTACGTGATCATCGATGAGCTGGTGCTGGGTTCGGTGCTTTATGCTGAAACGCTTGAGGCTTACTTCTTTGGTTAATTCATCTTCGATCAGTTCGCCGCAGAGACGTCGAGGACGCGGATTCTGCGCAGTGCCTCTGCGCAAGCTCGGCGTTCTTTGCGTCTCCGCGCTGTGTCTGGTCCTGTTTGGTCTATCGTTCAGCGCGATCGCCCAGACGCTTCAAAGCAAAGCAAATGACATTCGCGCCGCAATGGACGCGCGCGATTTTGAGCGAGCCGAAACGCTGGTCCGTGAACTTCGAACAACCGACGCTGCGGCCTTCATGCGTAACAGCTACGATTATCTTCTAGCGAGACTCCTCGAACGGCGCGGCGCTCGCAGCGAAGCATCGACGATCTATCTGGGACTAACAGAGCGCAGCTCGATGCTCACTCAATATGCGCTGTGGCATCTTGCGCTGCTTGCCAGGGAGTCGGGCGACCTCGCACTCGAACGGCAAGACATCACGCGCTTGCTGGTGAGCTTTCCATCTAGCGCGCTTGCGTCGACGGCGCGAGAACGCCTGATCGACAGTCACTTTGAAAGCGGCGACTACCGCGCAACGATCGCGCTGCTCAAACCGATTGCATCCGCGAGCGGCGTGAAAGGTCGAAGCGCTATGGCTCGGCTTGGCGAAGCTTACGCGAAGACTCGAGAAGCTGGCTCGGCGCGCGCGGTTTTCAACCAACTTATCGGCGCGTCGCGCGACGATCACGCATTGGCAGCGGCGATCGGGTTGGACGGGCTCGATCAGGCTGCAAAGACTAAGCTGAACGAGTTCGACGCGCTGCGACTGGCACGAATTTACTTGTTCAACCGTCACTGGCCGGAAGCGCGCGCACACCTCCTGGACTTAGTGGACCGGTTCCCGGAAAGCGCTAATCGCTCGGAGGCGCTGTATCAAGCAGGTTTCACGTTCTTCCGCGAGTACAACTACGACGATGCGATCAAGTGGTTCGAGCGCGCGCACTCGGAATTTCCAGACAAGAAAGACGGCGAGCAGGGTTACTACTATGTCGGCTCCTCTTTGCAGCAGGCTCATCGGTACGAAGAAGCTGCAGGCCGCTACGCCGATTTCATCACGGCTTATCCCGCAAGCGAGGTGCTCGAAGGCGCGTATCGCAACGTTGTCGATTGCTTGCGCTACGCCGGCAAGTTCGACGAAGCGATCGAGTGGTCGCGCCGCATCGTGCAGAAGTACGCCAATCAGCCGCTCGCTACCGTTGGCTTGTACAACGAAGCGAAGATCCAGCTCACAAGAGGGAACTACGACGCGGCGCTTCTGCTCTTGACGCGAGTCGCCGCACTGCCGGTGACCGCGAAAGTAATCAGCGCACCGATTCGCGGGGAAGCTGCGTTCTTGCGAATCTTCACGCTGGAGAAGATGGGCCGAATCGCAGAAGCGGCCCGCGCTTACCTTGCGACACCGGACGAGCGAGACAACTACTTCGGCTATCGCGCGACCGAGCGGCTGCGAGCCTTGCTCGAGACCGAAGAAGGCGCCCGCGCGATCGAGCCGATGGCCCGGGCGTACCGAACGCAGGCGCGAGCGGCGTTTGAAGCCGGGCGCTTCGCTGAAGCAAAGGACGCGGCGAATCAAGCGCTACGCCTGATCGAAGACGACGCCGCGAAAACCGAACTGCTCGGGATACTGCGGAGGTGTTACGCGCGCCTGCCGGCTTATGAGGCGGCTTTGCGCTACCGGCTGATCCCGGTGGGGCGCGAGGTCGTCAGATCGTCGAAGGCCCACGAAGGCGAAGCTTCTCACCAAGCGCTCGCGGCGGAATTCATGTTTCTTGGACTCTATGACGAAGGCGTGACTGAACTCGCGGATGCGGGAGTAGCAGCAAGCAAGCCGGCCGGCCATTACACCACGCGAGCGGCGTCGATGCCTCAGTCGAACGCCGACGCTGCTTACTCGATGGCGGTCTATAGCAATCGTGGAGATCAAGCTTATCGCGCGATCGCGTTTGGTGAGTCGGCGGCCAAGGCGATACCTCAGGATTTTCAACTCGAGCTTATGCCGCGTGACCTGGTCGAGCTGATCTATCCTGCGCCGTATCGGGACGCGTTCGATCGCTATTCGCCGGCCGCGGGCGTCGATCCGAGACTGGTGCTGTCACTCGCTCGTCAAGAGAGCCGCTTCAATCCGTCGGTCAAGAGCGGCGCCTCCGCGCGGGGACTGTTGCAGTTCATTCCGGAAACGGCTGAGAAGCTCGCGAACGAAGAAGGGATGAAGGGCTTCGAGCTTGACGACGTGTATACGCCTGAAGTCGCGGTGAGGCTTGCGGTGCGTTACGTCGCCGATCTGCTGAAGCTCTTTCCAAACAACCCTCACGCCGTGCTGGCTGCTTATAACACCGGCGAGAAGAACGTCGAGCGATGGATCGCGCGCGCGCGATCGAGCGACGTCGACCGGCTCGTCACTGAAATCGCGATCCCGGAAACGAAGGACTACGTCGCGAAGGTTATGAACAGCTACCGCGCATACTCGCTGCTGTACACTCAAGACCTCAAACCGCGCACACGATAGCATGCGTAGTTCATTTGGACTGCGGCGGCAAGGTACTCCGCGACGCCGCTTTTTCTTTGCGAATCGGAAACCAAAGCGGCGTCGCGGAGTACCTTGCCGCCGCAGTCCAAATCCGCCGCAGTCCAAATGAAGTTTAGAAGGTCAATCTCACCGTGAGTTGAATATTCCTTGATCCACCGCTCGAACGAATAAATTCGTTACTACGAGTGGAGCTGCTAACCTTTTCCCGCTGACGCGTCTCTATATTGATGAGGGCATGAACCCGGAGAGAGAGGATGGCGAAGCTGGACGCAGAGGCGCCGGATGAAGTTCTGGTGGTGGCGGCGATACTCGGCGACCTTGATGCGTTCGATGAGCTTGCGTCGCGGTATCGCTCGGCGGTAGTGCGCACGGCGCAGTCCATCGTTGGCCGGGAAGACGCAGAAGACGTCGCCCAGGACGCGCTGCTGCTCGCATTCAAAGCGCTCCCGTCGATCGAAGAGCCGCCAAAGTTCGCGGCGTGGCTCTCGGCCATTACGCGTCATCGAGCGCTTCGCTTCAGCAAGCGCGAGCGTTCTCATCAGGCTGGACGAATCGACCTGGATGAGTTTCTTCTAGAACAGGTCCAGGCACTGGGGCATCCGATCGTTGCAAGGCCTGAAGGCGACGATGAGTTGAAGCTGGCTCTGGAAAACCTGCCGGCGGATTATGCGCTCGTCCTGCGATTACGATTCTTCGACGAGATGCCGCTCAAGCGAATAGGCGCTTTCTTAGGCGCGCCGCTTTCTACCGTCAAGTGGCGCATTCATCGCGGCAAGCAATTGCTGCGCGAACAGATTGAACTTTTGAGACAACGAGGTGAGAAATGGAAAGAGATAGAGAACTCGCAAAGCTGATCAACGTGTTGCGCCGTATCGCGCGAGCAGCCAGCCAGGCGGCCTGGAGCCGCGACCCGGACGCCGCTCGCTTTTGCGCGCTTCAGTACAACAAGGTGCTCGCGCGTGTGAGCGAGATCGAGCCGGCGGCTGCGCCGCTGTTCACAGCGCTTCCGGAAAGTGCTTCGGCGGATGTCACTAAGATAGCTGCTTACGAACTTGCGGCTTATTTTGAGGATGAGGCTGCTCCGGCGGCCGAGGCCGGGTTTCGGGTGCGGGTGCACGGTTGCGGCGGGCGCCGCGCGTGGGCAGGCCGGGTGAGAGTTGGCTCGTGCTGGTAAGAGGTGACTTATGGAAAGAGAAAAAGA
>JBGQGO010000528.1:0-4410 GCA_041497455.1 Blastocatellia bacterium
AATGCTCGGTTGAAGATAAGCTCCACCGGTTGCCGTGACGCGGGTCGGCCGCGCACCGACAAGCCTGAGGATGATCGCGATATCGTGCGGCGCGAAGCTCCAAAGAATGTTCTCTTCCCTTCGCACCTTTCCGAGGTTGAGCCGATTTGAATAGATGTACCGCAACTCTCCCAGCTCGCCGGATTCGATCAGTTCGCGAAGCCGGAGCACCGCCGGGTGATACTCGAGCAGGTGGCCCACCATCAGAATCGCGCCACGCTCATCGGCGAGTTTCACCAGGCGTTCGCCCTCTGCAACGTCGAGCGTCAATGGCTTTTCAACGAGGACGTCCTTTCCTGCCTCGATTGCGAGGGTCGCAAGATCGCAGTGAGTTTCGGCGGGTGTTGCAATCACTACCGCCCTGATACTCCGGTCATCCAGGACCGCTCTGACATCTGTCTGTGTCCTGACTCCCGCGTAGCGGCCTCGCACGTTCTCGAGCATGGCTTCGCTGGCGTCGCAAACCAGGCTCAGCGCTCCCAGTTCGTAGAAGTTCCGGACATGGTTGATACCCCAGTAACCCGCGCCGATCACGGCAATATTGGGCGAGTCAGCTTGCGTTATCAGCTTGTCAGTCATGGTAAGCAGACATGTTCCAGCCTTCGCCAATCCATTCGCCAAAGCGTACTTTTGGCAGCGCGCCAATCGTGTTGTCCATATTCTTGAGACCTAGTGGTTAGTGCGGTTCGGGTCATCGATGCCGAACACGTCTCGATACGCGACGGCTGACGAGGAGATGATCCAGGGCAAAGTGACCAGCACGCCTAAACCGCAGGCTAGCAATCCGCCGGAAGTGATCGCGGCGAATACCAGCCCGACGACCCACCACATGAATGCGTCGCGGGAGAAAATAAGCTTCGCAGCCTCGTTTAACGAGTTCACGACATCGGTCCCTCGCTCTAGAACAAGGCACATCGCAAAGCCGAGCAGCATTGAAAGGAATGGTATCGCGCCCAGGCCTAGCAACCTAAGGAGACCGTTGCTGTTTCCTGCGCCGCCAAGCGCCAGTTGCGCCACGAGAAAGACCAGCCCCGTCAGGAATGATTGGAGAAATCGCCCTCGCCAGTCGAACAGGTCTCGCCACAACGGCCGCTCTCCACGCATCGTCTTAAACGCCATCCGCAATAGTCCCATCAGCATTGGCCCGCCGAGCAGCCCACCTGTGCCAGCGGTGATAGCTATCGCAACCAGGGAAGCGACGGACATAAGCGCCCCGTTTTCTTTGTATACTTGCCATCCCCCCGATAGCCAATCACCCAGCGAAATGTGTGGCTGGCTCACTTGAGTCGGCGGCTGATACTGAGTTGGATAAGGCGGCGGATAGTAGGGCGTCGGCGTTGGGGGAATGTAGGCGGCACCAGTCGGTGGCGTTGCTGGCGAAGTAGGACCTGGTTGAACCGAGGTGGCTTGGCGCCTCGAGTCGGGCAACGGCTGCGGCTCGAGTATCCACGTGGTCGCCTCTTCACCATCGAGGTGCTGGGGCATTCCACATTGGCGGCAAAACTTCTCGCCTTCGTCAATATTTCTTCCGCAGTTAGGACACCAACTCGCCATACTTCGCCCACTCTTCCTAACGATGAATGCTATTCCACTATCGACACCAACCGCGAGCCCTCAACGATCCGTCCAATGTCGTAGTGCGCAACGCCTTGCGCATCGAGATGCGCGCGTACCAGTCCGGCTTGATCGGCGCCCGCAACCACGACCATACCGATTCCCATATTGAAAGTCCGGTACATCTCCTTCTCGGGGACGTTACCGGTTGTTGCAAGCAGATTGAACACCGGCAGCACGGGCCACGAGCCTGCCGTGATCTCAGCCGCGGTTCCCTCAGGCAAGATACGCGGGATGTTTTCAACCAGGCCGCCGCCGGTGATATGAGCGAGTCCCTTAATCACGCCCGACTCCAACAAGCCTCCCAGCGCGCCGAGATAGCTGCGATGCGGCTTCAGCAATTCCTCAGAGGCTGTGCAGCCAAGCTCGTCGACCCGGGTCCCGGTTGCGTATCGCGCGACCTCAAAGAAAAGCTTGCGGGCCAGGCTGTAGCCATTCGTGTGTAATCCCACCGACGGCAAACCTATCAATACATCCCCGGGCGTGATCCGCGAGCCGTCGATGATATTAGCTCGATCGACCACGCCGACGATGAAGCCCGCGACGTCATACTCGCCGTCAGCGTAGAAGCCTGGCATCTCAGCGGTCTCGCCCCCAATCAGCGCACACCCGGCTTCTTTGCAGCCACGAGCGAGTCCTTCGATCACTGACGCGACGGTCTCAGGCACGAGCTTCCCGGCAGCGATGTAATCGAGAAAGAACAGCGGCCGCGCGCCCTGGACCAGAATATCGTTGACACAGTGGCAAACCAGATCGTAGCCGACCGTGTTGTGAATGCCGGTCATGAACGCGACGCGCAACTTGGTGCCGACCCCGTCAGCCGACGACACGAGCACCGGCTCTTTCATCTGCGCGAAGTCAGCGCGAAACATCCCGCCGAACGAGCCGATCTCGGTCATCACGTTGGGCGTGAACGTCCCTCGCGCCAAACGCTTGATTCGATCTTTGACATCGTTGGCGGCGTCGATATCGACGCCCGCATCGCGGTAGCTGAACTGCTCGCTCATATTCTTTCTTTTTTTCGCGCCTTTGCGACTCTGCGTCTTTGCGTTAGGGCTCGTTCACGCAAAGCCGCGGAGACCAATCAGGTCCGTTTTAAGTCCTTCAACAAGTCTTCAACTCTCCTCCGTTCCGACTCGCGGCTCTCTTCATTCTGAGCAAAACCCATCTGCAAGTGATCCCCTTCTCTCACACCTTTGGGCAGGTAATGCAGCGGGAGATTGAACTTCACCCGGTCGTCTTCATAGAGCGCCAGCACTGCCAGATCGCCTTCGATACGATCGACGACTACCTTTGTTGAGCCTCCCGATTTCATCGTGCTCTACTGCCGTTGCGTCTGCTCCGCTGTGAGCCGTCGCGGCTGTCGTTGGCAACCGTACCTGCCACCTCATCGCCAGTCAAGTACAGCCGCTCACGAGCGATCTGCTTGTCCGAACTCATCTCGATCGTTGCGCCGTCGCACACCGCGGTGATCGTCCCTTCGAGGTCGGTCCGGTAGAGTTTGACCTGATCGCGAGCCTGTTCAAGCATTCGCATCACCCTCGGGGTCGGGTGATGATAGTCATTTCCCGCGGCGCAACTGATCGTGACGATCGAAGGCCGGACCGCATCGAGCACTTCGCGGGTCGTACCGTCAGAGCTGCCGTGATGCGCCGCTTTAAGAAGATCCGCGCGAAGTTTATCTGGCTCCGCCGCCAGCATCTGCTGCCAGGCAGAATGCTTTGTCGACCCTTCGTATGTCTCCGCGTCGCCGGTGAACAGAAAGCGCTTAGAGCCGTACGTCAGCCTGATAACCAGCGATGCGTTGTTAGGATTGTTGTCCGGAAGCTCGTTCGACGGATTCAGCACCTCGATCAACACGTCTCCAAACTTGAGCACGTCACCGCGTTTTGGAGTCGCGAACTTGATGCCGCGGTCTTTTATCTCCTGGAGCATGTCGCTATAGGTTTTGGTCGGGTGATTGAATCCCGAATCCCAGAACTCTTGTACCTTGAACGCGCGCATCACATCCCGCATCTCGCCCATATGGTCGGAGTGCGGGTGCGTAGCGATGATCAAGTCGAGTTGCTTGACGCCGTACTTTCGCAGCAGATCGACCGTCGGCGCGCCACGATCTCCCGAATCGATCAGAATCCGCTCGCCGGCCGGAAGCTCGATCAACTCGGAGTCGCCTTGACCGATATCGAGAAAGCGAACGACCAGCTTCCCGGAAACTGGACCAGGCTCCGGGTGCTGAGGCCGCTGGCGGAACACCAGAACTAACGCAGCAAGCGCGACTGCCAGCAGCGCGAGAATGACTATCGGTCTGGGTCTTCTATTCATCCGATGTGGCGGGGTCAGGTTCGAGGCCAAACTGAATCGTGCAGCAGCGCGCCCTCTTCCCTTTCAGTCTTGGTTCGCGCGGCCGACGTGACCGGTATCGGATAGTCGTTCGTGTAGCACGCCGTGCAGTGACGATTGCCGAACGGGTCGCCGCACGCGCGAAGCAAGCCTTCAAGGCTCAGGTACCCAAGGCTGTCGGCATCAATATGCCGGGCGATGTCTTCTACGTTCAGGTTGGCGCCGATCAGCTCTTCACGAGTCGGCGTGTCAACGCCATAGAAGCACGGCGCGATCGTCGGCGGACAGCTTATGCGCACGTGAACCTCTCTGGCGCCGGCCTGCCTCACCATCTGCACGATCTTCTTTGAAGTTGTACCGCGGACGATCGAATCATCGATCAGAACGACGCTCAAGCCCTCGATCAGATCGCGTACC
>JBGQGO010000529.1:0-4382 GCA_041497455.1 Blastocatellia bacterium
CGACCGTCGTTCCTGCGCTCGAGTAACTCCGCGTATTCCCGTTCCATCAGATCGAGCTTTGCTCTAACGCCAGTATCAGACAGTCTCACACGGCGAAACCCGAGCATCAGCAGGATCGTCGCGCTGATTCCAAGTCCGCTCGCGATCCACACGAGAGTTTCACGGGTTACCCCGAGGCTCCGCCACACCCCGCCTTTGTCCGCAACCAGGTCATAAGCCGCCCCGGCTGCCAGGAACAGCAGGAACACTCCTGCGCCGAGCGCCGCGGCGGTTTTGGTTTTGTAGGAGTCAACCTGGTAGCCCAGATCGCTTATGCTTGAACGCAGATTCTTAAGTTGAGCGTCGAGGAACTCGACGTTATCAGAATCAGGCATAGCTGAAGTAACGTAGGCTTCAGTCTGCGTAGGTTAAACAGACTGAAGCCTATTCTACTTAATAAACTTACCGGTGCGCGACCAACGGGACCTGGTGAAGAAATCGAAAACCGGATTCGAGCTGCCTTCGCCACTAATGTTGCGGTCGATCGACCAGTACACAAACATGGCGCGGCCGACGATGCTGCTGCGCGGAACCGTGCCCCAGAATCGGCTATCGAGGCTGTTGTCGCGGTTGTCTCCCATGCAGAAGTACTGGTCGCTGTCATATAGCCCATCGTTATCCGCGTCGTAGATGCGTTGAAGCTGCGGATCGCTTCTGATCTCATCCGGGACCGGTTCACCTTTTACTGGCACTTTGAATGGCTGCCTGGTGCCGTACTTGGCGCTGTCATCGTTGACGCTCGAGGCCACACTCTCGTAGTCGTTCTGGTAGTAGTAAACCGTCCACTGCGCTCCCTGCACGTCCGGGTCGCTCTGCACCGCCTCGAGTGGCGACGCGTCGTCGTTGTTGTACTGGGGCCCGACAAAGACCCGTCGTTCGGGGAGCTGCTGGCCGTTTATGTACACCGTGTTAGTGCGCGAGTCGTACTCAACAGTGTCGCCCGGAAGCCCGATCACCCGTTTTACGAAGTTAGTCTCGGGCGTTTTTGGGAACTTAAAGACTACGATGTCGCCGCGTCTGATCTGACGCTCAGGGAGGATAGGGAGATTCCATCGGTCCGGCCCGAAAACAAATTTGTTGACCAACAGGTGGTCCTGAATCCAAATTGTGTTCTTCATCGACCCGGTTGGAACCTTCACCGCTTGAACGATGAAGGTCATTCCGAACAAAGCCATTATCAGGGTCACTACCGCCGACTCGAAATACTCGCGCGGCAAACTCTTTTTGAAAGTACCTCGGTGCGAGGCTGTATTCCTCACGTCAACGGTCCTCACTTCAGGCGGCGGCAGCCGGCTACTGGCGACTTGCGCCTCTCTTTGGGCACCCTCAGTCGTAGTCTCTTCTTTTGTCGTTACGTCGAACTCATCGCTCATAGACTTGATTCTCCCAAAGCCGTGCACGGTTCACAATCAAACGTCACTGGTGACGCTCCGCACTTCAAACTCGCTCTCCGCTTCAGCCGAAAGCTCCCCGCTCGCGGCGCGTCCGAGTTCAGGATCGCGCGAACCGTCTTGACGCTCGGCGAGTTGGCTGGTCCCGCTCTGTGTGACGAACCCCGAGGAAACGTCGCAGGCATCTTCAACCTCTTCATCGCCGTAGACCTCGGGTGCTGATGCGGGCTCTTCCTCAAACGATTCAGACGCTGGAGCCTCGCCAGCCGCCACTCGATCGAGGTCGTGCGCGTTATCTAGATGTGTGTTCCGCCTTTGGCCGAGGGCTATTGTGATCAGATCGCCGGCCGATTCCAGCGCTGAGCGTGCGGCTTCCTGTTGGGCGAGCTTAATGGTGTGTCCTTCGCCGGTCGCGACCGCGTGGCCGCCGATGCGAAGCTCGACACGAAAGGTCCTGCGGTGGTCAGGGCCCTGCACTTCAACCACGGCGTAATCGGGCCCGGGACCGCCCTCGGCTTGCAGCTTCTCCTGTAATGCCGATTTGTAATCCGCTCCGATCATCGACGCCGGATCGATGCCCATCAGCTTCTGGCGCAACTCGCGGCGCAAGAATCGCTCGGCAACAGTGATTCCGCCATCGATGTAAAGCACTCCAATCAGCGCCTCATAGGCGTCGGCCAGCAGCGCGCGCTTTTGCCGGCCGCCGGTTTTTTCTTCGCCCCGGTTTAGGAGAATGTAGCTGCCCAGGTCCAGAGCCTCTGCTATCTCGACAAGTCTGGACTCGCTCACCAGGTGAGCTTTCATCTTCGACAGCTTCCCCTCGGGGAGATCGGGGAAGCGCTCTAGCAGCCAGGCGCTTACAACAAAGCCGAGCACCGAATCGCCCAGGAATTCCAGCGCTTCATTGTGCTGGCAGTTTTCTCCCACGCGCTCGTTCGCAAACGACCGGTGAGTGAGAGCGCGATCCAGCAGAGCGCGCGACCGGAATGAATAACCGATCTTCTGTTCGAGTTCTGAAAGCAGTTTTTCGCGTTCGAGTAGAATCATACGGGTAGGCGCACACGCGCCCTCACAATATATCACACCAGAGCGAAAGCCGTTAACGGAAGCAGCGACCTTCGTTGCCCCTGCACAAATTGAAGGTAATGCTGGACCGCTGTTCTCCCACGGAAAAAGCCAGCCCCATCTCTGAGCTGGCTTTGTGTCCGCAGTCTTACCCGCATCTGACTGACTAGGGCTTCTTCCCGTTAGGCTTAGCCGCCGCGTTCGGCTCGGCGGCTGGTTTCGGCTGGGCTGGCTTCTCGGGCGGAGGAGTCATCTTCACAGGAGTCGCGCTGGTCCGATTGTCCTCTATTAGTTTCTGCAGTCCTTCTTCCAGGTTGTTGTTGCGGAACTTGTATAGCCCTGTCACCACACCAAGAACGGTCGTGCGGGTCTCACTGGGCTTGTCTGCTGTCAAAGCCACATATCGCACCCAGCAGTTAACCACCGCCTCGGCTTGATTCCTTACTTCCGTGAACGCAGCTTTCGACTCGTCCAACGCTGCCTTTACTTCGGGTTTGGGTTCGGCCGCATTACGATCCGCCTCAGGTATGGCGTCCACCTTCTTCTGCGCAGCGTCGTACTTCTGAGCTGCGGCGGCATACTTATCGTTATGAATCCTGCCGCAGTGGAAGAAGAACGCCGGATTCGAAGGCTCGAGCGCCGCAGCCTTGTCATATTCCGCCAGCGCCTTATCAACGTTCTTGTCGTGCTCGTAGATCACAGCCAGGGTCTGATGCAAATAAGCAAGCGTCACGTTCTTGTTGAATACCTTCGGGTCGGCGCCGGTTGGCGTCTTGCCCGCCTCGATAAGTCGAATGGCGCGTTCGGCAAATTCAGCCGCCTCCGCTGCGTGCGCGTAGTTGGGCGGGGTGGCAAACAATTCGAGCGTTCGTATCTGGACCACCAGCGCCGAAAGATAGTCGAGGTTATCAGCGTCCCGCGCTAGTACTTCTTTCCCGATTCGAATTATCTCCGGCACATTCTTGTCCGCGACCGCCTTGTTGAAAAAGGTCGGGTACAGCGACGGGATCCACTTGTCCTTCAGATAGCCTGCGTACTTGCCGCTCGGAAACTTCTCCAAATATGCTTTAGCGAGTTCCATCGCTTTAGGGAAGTCTTTGGCGGCATTGGCATCAAACCACGCCTTATAGGCCGCGGCTTCTTCAGGCGTTGGGTCCTGCGCAACCGCTCCGGGCACGATCGTCTTTGCCGACGCGAGGGGCACAAACAGCGCCAACGAGAACGTGAGCGCTGCCATCATTAATAGTGTTCTTTTCATCAGACGGTACTCCTCCTGAAATGTTCCGCTCCAAGCATTATTGAAAAGAATTTCGCCAATACCGTTGTGTTGTGCTGAAATTTGGTGCAACTCTGGGATGCGTGCGAAGCAGTCGGAGTTGCTGACTACCACTCACGGGAAAAGCGCAGCCTGCATAGTGGCACGCACCATTATTTCTTGTCAAGCAATCAGAATTGGCCGCGTCTCTAGAGACGCCCGGCGCCGCCGATCGCCTGCGATTTGCCGGTCAGCTTCTCGAGAAACTTGTACAACTCAGGATCGTACCGCAGCAGCTCTTGATTGGTATGCCGCGCGGTAACTCCCGCGGATGGCCGCTTGCGATCGGAGCTGAAGGCTTCG
This sequence comes from Blastocatellia bacterium, assembly GCA_041497455.1. Lineage (GTDB taxonomy): Bacteria > Acidobacteriota > Blastocatellia > UBA7656 > UBA7656 > Onstottus_A. Next base: position 4,114 of record JBGQGO010000529.1, read on the forward strand.
TAACCCTGAGCGAAGTATTCGTGCTCGTTCGCCGCCGCGTAGTAGTCCAGCATTCGCCCTTCGCGCCGCGCTCGCTCGTAGAGACTGCGGATCTCTTTCACCTCACTCTTTCCAAAAGCCGCGATGTGCACCTGATGCGCGAACTCGTGCGCGATTGTGTTGAAGCCTCCAAGCGCCGCCTGGTCCAGGTACTCGACGCCGGAGACAGTGACCCGGCCTCCGACGCCTCGAATGCTCGCATAGTAGCGGCCATCGAAAGTCTTTTCACC
>JBGQGO010000530.1:0-4382 GCA_041497455.1 Blastocatellia bacterium
GACCAGGACTACTATCCAAACGGCCGCATCGAAGTCGATCCGAACCTCTGCATAGGCTGCAAGCTGTGCACGGCCAAAGGTCCCGATGGTATGTTCCTTGAAGGCTGTCCGTGGGACGCAATCGAGATGATGGACGTAGGCGAGTGGGAAGGCCGCACTGGCTTCACGCTGAATCCTTAACACGGGCCGGTTGCGCTCCCTTCAAATCAACTTCCGAACCCTCAACACCGTCAAGCGTGTAATCACTCGAGAACCGCGTGGCGTCGGTTCCTTCCAGTTGTTACGACGAACAGTTTAGGCTGCTGAAAAGGGAATCGACCACTCTCACCGCGGATTCGTGATAATCCCACCAACGCAGTTGGTGGTTTGTTCATACTCGGCCTACGAAACGCGGTCCGAGCCAGCCGGGTTTGAACCCCACCAACTGCGTTGGTGGGATTCGGGAGCCGCGGGCCGCCTCCGAGTAGGCTAGGTATGAACGATCCACCAACTGCGTTGGTGGGATTCGGGAGCCGCGGGCTGCCTCCGTGTAGGCTGAGTATGAACGAACCACCAACTGCGTTGGTGGGATTGCCCGTGAACGCTTGTGTGGTATCGACTTTTTCAGCAACGTGCTAGGCGCAGAAGTGTTTTAGCGGGTGCGTGGGGGCTTCTATGACGACGATGAAATCCCTGCTATCGCGTCGCTACGCCAAACGGATGGAAAAGGGGTAAAGATGACGGACACAGAACCGCAGAAAATAATCGCGAGTGAAATCACGATTGTCGATCGTGAGGGAAAGCCTCGAATCCGGCTGCTCGTAGAAGAAGATGGGAGCCCAGCCATACACTTGATCGACAAGGCTGAGAAATTGCGAGTGGCCCTGTATCTGAAAGACGGCGAAGATTGGGATAGTGAGGCGGGGTTGCTCATAACTAATTCCAATCGCGCAACCACGATCAGGCTTTGGGTTGGTCATGATGCATTGACGGAAAGACGCGCATCTCTCGATATAGTTGAGGGAATAGGCATCGGGCGGAGAGTCCGTACCTTTCCCGCTCGACCGCGCAATGCAGCCGACTAGCGCAGGCTGCTGCTCGTCATTGCGCCCTCGAAGCTCTTTCACGAATCGCTTCAACCGTCGAAGCGGCTTGTTTCGTAATCCTCTCCGGATTCGATGAAACCGGGCGAGTGTATCGCTGGACGTATGGAATGTCTTCAGGCTGACCCACGACGTAGAGCGCTCTTAAAGCCTCCCACACCTGCTCGGTGGAAGGCGAGAGCGTCATCAACTCAGTTCCCGCTTCAACCTTGCTGCTGTTGGCGACTAATACGCTCTGGACGCGTCCTGCTTCGGGCGCGTGAATCTCAATCGTGTTTCCATCGTCCTGCTTTACTCGAGCTAGCGGACCGTGGGCGGCGATCGCGATTCCTTCTTCTTTGATGATCAGCTCGACGATGCCCGCGCTTTCGGCGCGAACAGCGTAAGGCTCGAGCATAGCGATCAGCTCGGGCCGTCCCGACGAATCCCCGAAGCGCACTAGCCCGAGCGCGGCGTTGTGACGCACGCCGGGACTCGGGTCTTGAAGCAGAGGCCGCAGCGCCGAGTGAAAGTCTTCATAGGCATTGTCCTGGCCCATCACCCACGCGGCGGTCATTCTCACTTCGGCTTGTTGATGCTGAGACACGGCGATGACATCCGGATAGAATTGCTTCACCGACTGATCCCGGTCGATGATCCGATTCCCCAACTGTGCAAGCGCGTGTTGAACGTTGCGAGGCTTGTTCTGATCGTGGAGGTACTCGGTCATCTTGGAGTCCGAGAGCGGTCTGCCAAACCACGTTCCGTACCAGGAGATGAACGGGATAACGACGAACAAGACTACGACGACGAGGATCGCCCACGGATACTTGCGACTCGGGCCGCTGTGCGGCGGAGTTGGACTCTCGTCGTCTAGAGTTTGATTGCTGTTCACTGTTAGATTGTCTCGCAGAAGACCCTGCAACGGGAAGGCTGGTTTCTTCACAGTCTACAATCAGGCAGCTCGGGCTCGCGGCTGCAATCCCCCAACCGGCAGAGTGTGTGTCAAAACCGCAGACTTCTCAGGCGGGGACCAACTCCGTATGAGTTGCCTGTCTACAGATACCAGCACGTTGGATCGTTCTAACTCCGTAGGAGTTACCTGTGCGTTAGCCTTCAGATCTACGCAAGCGACCTGGGTCTCATCGCACGTCGCCCTCTAACGAAGAGGTCACTCCTGACGGAGTGAGCGTTGACAACGCCGTCGTCGCTTCTATAGACATGTCACTCCTACGGAGTGATGCCCCAACTGAACTTGGGCTTTGACAAACTCTCTCCCGGTTGGAGATTGCAGCGCCGCGTTCGCGCTCCGTGACCGAACTCGCCAACCTCCCGGCTGGGGTTCTCTGTTGTGAACGTAACCGACCGAATGCTCCCAGATTCGACTCTACCTCAACGTCCCCCGGCGCCTCTAGCCGATTCGATTCCAGGGCGCACAATCACGCAAGCAAGGTTCCCAACAGAGCGAAGTATCAAGCCGAATAAACGACCTTTGTTTGATTATTCCGCAACGTGCATGCGCCGTCAGCATATGCCGCCAGAAACAGCTTCTCATCCGACAGCAGGGCTTTGCGGAACGCCGAGTTGGTTATGTATCCAGCGGCTCGCACGGCGGCGAACGTCAACCCCGCGTATGCCACAAGCGCTGCCGCAATCGGCAACCCGTTGAACAGCAGATCGAGGAACACGGCGCCTGAAATCGCTCCACCGATGGTCACCCACTTGTGGATCGGCGACGCCGGGTGAGAAAGGTAGAACGCCAGCGCCTGGATCGGGACCGCCGCTAGCAACCAGTACTCGCGAGCCAAAACCGCAGCGACAACTGAAGCGATAGCCGCGATGACCAATAACAAAGAGAGCGCGGCGATGATGGCTTTCTTGAATCTCGTATTGAACTGCTCGGACCATTTCGCAGCCGCCAACGAATCGACTCCGATGTTGAAGCTGCGAATGGCGATCGCGGCTCGTAACTGCTCGAAGTCCTCGAATGGAAAGCGCAGTATATCGGCAACCCTCTCCCACTCGATCGGCGGTTGATGTGTTTGTTTCAACCGTGACTCCGCTAATCAGCTAACGGCTCGGGTAAAGATGATAAAGCATCAGATAGACAATCACGCCGGTCACCGAGACGTACAGCCAAATCGGAAAGGTCCATCGGGCGACTCTGCGGTGACGTATGAACTCGGTACGCAGCGCGCGTCTCAGAGTCACGATGACGAAGGGCACGACCGTTACCGCCAGTATCGTGTGCGAGATCAGAATCGTGTGGTATGCAGTCCGCACCCATCCCGTTCCCGTGAAGCGAGTAACCCCAGCCCCGAAGCCCACGTGGTAAACGAGATAAGAGATCAAGAACAAACTCGAGCAGGTTACCGCTGCGATCATACACGCGCGATGAGCGGCGATACGTTTGCGGCGAATGAACAAGAATCCGATCACGATCAGGATTCCACTTGTTGCGTTCAAGATTGCGTTGAACGTCGGTAAGAAACTAACAGACATAGATGATTCCAAAGACTCGTAAGGGCGCCCCTTCTGTGGGCGCCCCTCGCCAGGCGAAGACTCTCACTAGCAATAAGGGGCGCCGGCGGAGCGACGCCCATACAGGCTCAGCCTATTCTGTTCTGCCCTGAACGTTCCGGTAACGGTAGAACACTCCGAAGAGTCCGGCGAAGATCGACACCGGCGGAATGAGCAAAACCAGAGCGGCGAGGTTCAATCCTTTACTCGCCGCAGCCGCGTCGGCCGAGCTCTCGATCGCGGCCTTACACATCGCGCACTGGGCGAACGTCGGGTCCGCCGCGACAAGCATCAAGCCAACCGCAACCGCGATGATCAAGAATGTACGCAAGGTTCTCATATTATCATGCACCTCTCCAGCGCGAGGATCACCCTTCGTGCTCGACCTGCTGCACCGGCTCAACCGGTCTCAGGTTATGCAATCGGAAGCTATCCGGGAAAAGTATGGCAAACAGGCAAAGCAGCACTACCAGCGTCGGCACGACGGTCAGGATCAGGCTCAGCCTCTCGAACTTCAAGTGCATGAAGTACGCCACGATCAGCGCCGCTTTGACGATCGAAGCTCCCATCAGGATGATCAACATCAGCGTCACCGGAATCTGAAGGTACGCCAGGAAGACTTCGAATGCGGTGAGGCCGAGCAATGCGCCCCACACGATCGTGTTTTGGCGGTCGCTGCCGCCGTGCTCTCCCTGCCCCGCTTCCATTTCCATCGCCGCTCCTCCAACCACCCCCTCCTCCGCGAACGGGTTTTTTAACATTCCATTAGCGTGTGCCCACATCCACGGGGGTACCGCGAAC
>JBGQGO010000531.1:0-4381 GCA_041497455.1 Blastocatellia bacterium
CATCCACGTATGTCATCTCCGAGCTGCACAGTCGCGCTTACCTGATCGCCCGGGAATGTGCCCGGCTCGAAGCCGTTTGGATCGAGCTTGATCTGCCTCGAGAGGTAATAGCTCGCCGAGACCGACACCTTGTTTGTTCTCACTCCGCCGCCGACGGTAATATTCCGAACAACACCGTCATCGGCACTCAGGTCCATCCGCAGATCGCCGTAAACCGATGAGAGCGGGCGGTAACGCACGGCGACATTCACCGGCGAGAAGCTGCGCGCGCGTCCGCCGAATGTGAAGCCCGACAGCGTGTTGATCGGATAGAACTGGTTCCGGCGGCCTTCAACCAGTGCGCCGCCGAAGTTCCGGCCGAAGAAATATTTCTGTGCGACCTTGACGGTCAGGATTTCATAAGCCTGCGGAGTCTCGCTCTCGTTACTCGCGGCGTTTTCAGATGTAACAGCTTCAGTCGCATTGGCCTTCTGTTCGTCAGTCCGGCGTCCGGCCGTTTCTTGCTTCTTCCCAGCGCGATCTTTTGAGTTCAACTCGTCTTGTTTGCCGGTTTCGAGCTTTGATTTCGTTGCGTCCGTCTGCGCCTGCTCGGGTTTTGGCCGCTCGGGTTGCTCAGTTGTCGGAGCTTCTGTCTTCGTTGAAGGCTCGGTCTTGGCATCCGGTGCGGCGGCCGGCGGTTCTTTCTCGCCAATGACCTTGTCTTTCTCTTTCGTCTGGACCGTCTTCATATCGGAGGGCAATCGACGGCCCTTCGAGCGCTTCCGCCTCAGATCAGACGCGAACTGCCTCGTGAAGAATCGATTGACGATCGCATACTCGAACTCGTTGGTGTTCGCCACGGCGTCGTTATCATCGAAGCGGATGATACGGTTGAACTCGCCGCCGATGCCGCTTATCAGTCGATAGGTGAGATAGGGCTCGATCAAGTGCTTGAACCGAGTTGAGCCATCCTCGTTGGTATAAGTCTTTTCCAGCGGGGGCGGCCTGACGTCCACCGCGAGTTCGGCGTATTGACGCGAGATGGCTTTGGGAATGATCGGGTCGAGCTGGTTGCGATCGAACAGCTTGAGCGCAGGCGCAAACTCGATTCGATTCGGATCGAGCCGGGGGTCAGCCGGATCGAATGTGAATTTGTCCGGATCAAAAGCCGGCACGTTGGGATCCATGCTGCTGGTGTAATAAGTCTCGCGCAGAGTCAGGCTCGGAGTGATTGCGACGCCCGCGATCGTCGCAAGCGGCACAGTGATCTTCGGCCGGAAATCGAATCGCTGAACCGCCGCCGGAGTCACCAGCGTCACGTTCGCATTGACGGTCTCCTCCTTCTTGAGCGCGCCGATGCTCGAATCAAACGAGAAATAGATCGGGATGCCGTCGAAGAAGCGGCGCGGGTACACGGTCATGTTGATCTCGGGCGCCTGGCGAATCTTAACGTCGAAGTTGGTCCCGGCGCCCGGCGTCAGCGGATCGCGGCTCGGGCTGAACAGCGTCGTGGTTTCGTTAGACGCCAGGAAGTTGAAGCTGAATCCGTTTGTGTTGTTGTTCGCATAGAAAGTGGATTCGCGGCGCGGGTCGATGACCTGTGCAATGTCGTCAGAGAAGACCTGGCGAAAGGCGAGGCTCGTAACGAGCGAGACATTACCGACCGCGAGCCAGCCGTGACCAAGGTGCTGCACGCCGTCAGCGATGAAGGCGGTCCCGCCTTGCTTCTCCCCGGCCGGCCCGAACAACCTGTCCTTCACCGTGAATACACCTAGCCTCAAAAATGAGTTCTCGTCGGTTTGCGCTCGAAACTCGGCGCCCATTCCGAGCCCGCGTTGAGTGTAGATGTCCCCGCGAATTGTGATGTCCGCCGATTGGCCCAGCGTCTGGTAATAGGCGAGCTTGAGCGTTCGCCCTTTCTGATTCGAGTTGCCGGTGCTCGGCAACAGGAAGCCTGACTTGCGCTCTCGCCTTGTCGCCGGTATCCACACATACGGCAGCACGAAGGCAGGAAGCGTCTTCACTCGAAACACGGCGTTGCGCATCACGACGCGGTCGCCCATCTTGAGCTCGGCGCGCCTGGTCTTGAAGCTCCACTTGGGAATCACGTCCTCGCAAGCGGTGACCTCGGCGTCGAACAGCTCGTAGGTGTCCGGCCCTGTCTTCTCGACACGCGCCGCGGTGAAGAAAACATAATCGCCAGTCTGCGTGCGGTTGGTGAAGCCAGTCGTGTCCCAGAAGATACCCTTCTTGGTCCTCCAGTTGATCTCGGCGCGATGCGCAGTCACTCGCTGGTCGGCGCCTTGATCAAAGATGACGTTGCCTTCGGCGATCATGTCGTCGGTTGTGCTGTTAAAGGTCACGCGATCAGCCTGCAAACGAATCTCGCTTTGAGTTGCGTTCACGTAGCCTTCGTATAAGAAAAGGTCGGCGTTCTTTGATTGCTTGTCGGAGATGATTTCGACCGTTTCTTCGGCGGTCGCCGCGCGCGGCTCGGGTTTGGCGGCTTGCTTATCCGCTTCCGCTTCCTTCTTGCGCTCGGCCTTTCGAGCGCGCTTGTCCTTCGTGGTCTCGGATTCCTCCTGACTCTTCTTAGCTGGTTGCGATTGCTGAGGGATGACAATTTGACGAGCGAGTATCGATCCCGAGTTCAACGCGATCAGGAGAGAAATGGAGAGCGTAATTGAGAGCGGCTGCGGGAAGCGGACCATTGAATTAAACCAGCCTCTGCACGGGTGAGTCGATACTAGCACGCCGGTTTTGCGAACGGCAATGTCGGTGGACTCGCGGCGCACATCGTCGTACTATCGTGCCTGAACCCAAAGCTCGATTGCCAGGAGGAGTCGATGGCCGGCAGAACACCGAATGGAGCGTTGGATGAAGCTCAAGCACGCCGCCTGCGCCAGCGGTTTCGCAAAGGTGTATTCGTCATACCCAGCTTGCTTACCACCGCGAACATCTTCTGCGGATTTTATTCGGTGATGGAATCGCTCGCCGGCGTAAAAGCACTCGCGCTGGTTCCACCTCCGGGCATTGATCTGGTCTATTCAGGAGCCGTCAGCGCGGCCACGGAGCACTTCGATCGAGCTGCTATCGTAATTGGTTTTGCTGCGCTGTTTGATTTGCTTGATGGGCGCGTCGCGAGAATGACCAACGCGACTTCCGAGTTCGGCCTCGAGCTGGATTCGATCGCCGACGTCATTTCATTCGGCATAGCGCCGGCGCTGCTCGCATTCGCGTGGGGCTACGGCCAAATGCCCGACTTGCACAACGTCGGGTGGGCTGCTTCGTTTCTGTTCGTGATCTGCGGCGCGCTCAGGCTGGCGCGTTTCAACGTGCAAGCCCGGCGCCCTCACCCTAACCTCCCGCCCAAGAATCCGAAGGTCGACAAAAAAGCTTTCGTCGGGATGCCCATCCCCGTGGGGGCGACGATGATAGCTTCGATAACGCACTTTTCGCCGAGGCCGCTGGGATACGGCGAACAGACTCACCTGTGGTCGCTCTGGATAGGCCCGCAGGCCTACGCGACTGCGCTTCTCATTTTGGTGGTGTGTCTTGCTTTTCTTATGATCTCGACGCTCCGGTACTCGAGCCTCAAGAACATCGGCGTCGGAAACCGGAATCCGCGAATCTTGATAATCGGGCTCGCGCTGGTCGTGGTCTTGATCTGGTTTTATTCGCGGTGGGTCTTGTTGATAATCTCGACGGTCTACGTCTCGCACGGAGTGCTAGCGAAGCTCTGGTCGCTCCTGAAACCGCGACGAGCCGGAGATGGGCACGCAGAGATCGAACTCGATACGAAGCCATCGCCCGAGGTTCGAAGTTAGAGAACTCGCCAGGCAAACGGCGATGCTACTCGGCTAGTAATTCGTCCAAACGCACTCGACCCCCAAGCAGGCAGGCGTGGCCTGCGCCCTTGATCACCCTAAGCTAGTTACCGCTGATCTCTTCGAGGATCCGATCGGCGGCGGCGCGAGGATCGGGATGGTCTGTGATGGCGCGCCCGATGACTATGAAGTCGGCGCCGTCGCGCATGGCATCTGCCGGTGTGGCTATGCGTTTTTGGTCACGCTTTTCTGACCACGCCGGACGGATGCCCGGTGTGAGGATGATGAATCGCTCTGCGGCGATGCACTCGCGGATCAGGCGAATCTCGTGAGGCGAGGCGACGATGCCGTCGAGTCCTGAATCGCGCGCGAGAGTGGCCAGGCGCACAACTTCGGCTCTCAGGTCCGACGCGATGCCAACGTCGGCAAGATCAGCTTTGTCCATGCTGGTGAGCACTGTGACCCCAAGCACAGCAGGCCGGGTGATCCACAGCAGGCCGCGATCGCCTACCGCGTGAGCCGCCGCGCGCATCATCTCCGATCCACCGAGCGTGTGCACGTTCAAGATTGAAACC
>JBGQGO010000532.1:0-4380 GCA_041497455.1 Blastocatellia bacterium
CCGCTTCGACAGGTGCCGAAACCGTTTCGTCGCACAATTGTCAATGGAGGTGGAGAGAATCGAACTCTCGTCCGGAAGCCCTCAGCGAAAGAACCTACATACTTAGTCGCTTCCTCTTGATTCGCCAGCCGTGACCGCGGAAGCAACGAAGCATCACGGCAAGCTAGCCCAGATTGGTCTTACCCTCCGGCCCCCTGAGCACGGGTCCTTCGGGGCAGCCTGCTTAAGTTACGCTTCTTCCCGGCACACAGGCGATGCCGGGGGAAACGTGGCTGAGATTAGGCAGCCAGTGCTAGTTCGCTATTCGCGATTGTGTTTTTCCAAGCTTGATAACGCGGTGCATGGGCCGCGGTATGCATCTTTCACCTCGGAGTACCCCCGTCGAAACCTGGCACCCCCAAACGCAACAAGTCTAACACCCGCGCTTCGTTCGCAACAAGCCGCATCACGAACGCGCCCTTATTTGGACTGCGCCGCCTCGCGTGGTTCTTTGTTTCTCGAATGGGTGGCGGCGCTTTTGCTTGGTATTGTGGACAGCTACGCCCCAGGACCAAAAGCGCCGCCACCCATTCGCCACATATTCGAACCAGTAGAGGGCGGCGCAGTCCAAAAAGGCGCCCGCCGATCCCTCACGAAGAGCCTGCCGGCTGCTCGCTCAGCGTTCGCGCTCGCTCCATCGCTTCCTCGTAGCGCGCGAGGTAGGCAGCAAAATCATCTTCCGATGACTGGAACATTCCATACCACACGTAATCGAACCGATCGGTCAAATAGCGCATCGGGCCGGCCAGCCCACTGAGACGAGAAGCCTTGCTCAGATATTCGTGGTTTGTCGCGCTGTCTTCCAACTCGATCAGGTTGCGCTCACTCAACTCATAGAGCAACGAAACGTAGAGCTTGCGAACCGCCGTGCGGAAGTCTCCCGCCCGGGCGGCGGCGAGTCCGGCTTCGGCAAGCTCGCGAGACGTGCCATCAGCAGCAATCTCTTCGCCAAGCACCAGCCGCGTCTTCTTGCGTTTGTTTTGCTGGCGCCGGAGTCTTCTTGCCAGTCGCGCCGCGACGATCACCGCCGCCGCCAGAACCACAATAAGCACCAGGTTGGAAATCCAACCGCCGTTCGCGCTGGCGCCGAACAGCCTCTCAAGCAATCGCGTCAGCGCGGAATAGACTTCGCCGACAAAGCCTCGGACCTTTCGCAGCACTTTTTTGACGAAAGCTCCAACCGCTGTCTCCTGTTCGGGCTGATAGGCAGGACGGCTCAGGATCTCACGAATCTTATCGCGCGGGTCGGCGACTTCGCTCGATGCAGCGGCGTCGGCGCGGCGTAGGTGAGCATCGAGAGCACGCAGCCGGCCTACCGCTTCGTTGAGCCGGGCGGTGCGTTGCTGCGGATCCTTCTCGGCGGCGTAGGAATCGAGCAGCACATACAGCCAGGTATTGTCGGCCGCCGTCTCCCGGCCCTCGAACTCGATTTGTTCCGATCTGGGCAGCAGCCGCTTGATGTAACTAATGCCCTCTTCGCCATAGTCCTTGTCGGCTTTGATTCGCTCGATCTGTTCGGCTGCTCGTACAACGCGGTGCTCGTAGTTGAGCAGTGTCGCCGCGGCTGACGCCTCAGCCGCAAGGATGAGTGTCAGAAGTAGAGTTAGGGTTAGCCTCGACATTGTTCTTCGCATTCCGAAAGACATCTTTGCGGTCTTTGCGGCTTTGCGCGAGCTATCTATCGCGTCACGCTCCCACAATTCATGCAAAAGCTCGCGCTTGGTAAAAGCGACGCGCCACACGCCCCGCAAATCGCGCCGGCCGTCCCCTCCGAGCTGAGCACGCTCTCAGACGCGTCGCTCGCTCTGAGATTTTCTGCCGCCTGCTGGAACTTATCACGCAACTCCTCGGACTCTGTGCGCGGCACGCCTTCAGGCGCGGCGGTCTCCGTTCGCTTCTGAGGAGGACGATATCCAGCAAGTCCGAGCGGACTGGTCTGAACATATTCCCGCCCCGAATCGAACTGCCTTGGAATCTGATATCCGAACGCCGAAGGCTGCACCGTTGGCTGCCAAATGAACCCGGGATTGATTTCGCGCGCAATCAGATCGAGGTCGTAGGCTTCCTTTCGAACGCGGCTGTCAAAGTACAGCAGCGTAAACGAGACAATCCAGATCGGCAAGCTCAGCAGGTTCGATATCTGTCCGAACGAGGCGTACAGGATGCTCCAAGTCGGACCCACAAAGAACTCGGCGGTCAACACGCCCGAGAAATACAACGCGGTCAGCACGGGCAGCGCGAGCGCCGCAAGCAACGACGTTGATACAAAGTAAGTGAAGAGGGCGATGGCGGCAACGCGATACCAGTTCCCTTTGCCGAGGCGAATCGCGCGGCCCAGCGCGTTGCCCGCCGACTGGCCCTCGATCATCACGATCTGCGGAAGAAAGACCACGCGCGCTACGACTACAGAAATCAAAAGGAGACTGAGCGCAACCGCTACGATCACCAATACAACCAACGTCACGGTCGCGACCCACTGAGGCAGCCCCGCCGCGGCGATCACCCCGACAATGAGTGCGACGAGCAGGAAAATAATGAACATCACGATGCTGACGATGATATAAACCACAACCAGCATGGCTATTGAAAGCAGGCCCATCAACGTGATCGCCCCGAGCCTTCGCTTCACGGCGGCGAAGCATCCGCGAAATGTTATTGGCTCGCCGAGCATCAGGTTATCGCCGACTACGCGCGACAACCCCGACACCGTCAACAGCAGCACGTACGCCCAGACCGGGTAGCCCAGTACTCCAAGCACGAGCATCAATACGGCAGTGGCCGGCACGCCTCGCTGACTTGCGCTCGATGTAATCAAGCTGGTGTACCCGGACCAGAACATCACCGACACGACGTAGCCGATCAGGGTGGGCACTGCGGTGATCGCCACCAGCGGAGTGAAGTTGCGCCGGTAGAGCCGCACCGCGCGATCTATCACGTCGCCAGTCGAAATGGGTTCGAGTATAGTGAAGCTGGGCATCACCTTTGGCGCCGATTATAACACGGTGAGATGTTGAGACTGAGGATTAACGCTGTGTATCGCAGGTATGAAAGCCGCACTGAGGGACTAGCTCTGAGCCGTCTACTCGCTGCCGGCGGTCACGACTTCGGCGCCTTGGGGCGTTTCCACATTGTCACCTTCTTCGATTGCCGAATACCGGGCGAACAATTCACTGAGGACTTCCTCGCCGCATATCTGTCCACCGCTGATGAATCGTTCTACTTCCACCGATCCATCCGTGAGGAACTCGATCTCCCAATGCTCACCGGGCGCAGCGGCGATTACCATAACTGCTTCATCGCGATTGTGAGCCAGGGTGTAATCAATTCCCCTTTTCTCCAAATCGCTCAAGAACATCATGAGTTTGTCGAATGCGTTGCTGCTCATCTGTCAAACCTCTTGTCGGCAAGTAAGTTTGAGTTTCATTTTGTAGCTTGCTCGTTCAACCAGGCAATCGCTTCGTCGCCCGACAACGCCTCAATCTCGCCGCGCTCGTATGCATCAAGTCGAGCCTCGGCTTCGTCTGCACACATCTGCTCGATTGCTCGTGCGCTTTCGGGCGATAGGCTATCCAAGATCCGCTCGGCCAATTGAGCTCGCTCTTGCGGCGGCAGCGTGAGAATTTCATCGAGAAGTTCTGTGCCACGTGCTGACATTTTCAAGACCCTCCGTTGTTGGCGGATTATATCGGACGTTTCCCGTTTCAAACTGCCGTGGCCTCGCAAGGCGCGAATCAATACCAAGTTATCGCTTTGTCTGAAGCCTCGAATTGGGCCTTCTGCTCTCAACCGTAAACGGAATCTTCTGAGCGGCAAGAGCCTCTAACGCTTCCCTGGGAACTGTATGTTCGCCGGAACGCAGCACGCGACCCGAGAACCGTCCAATCAGAAAGGCCAACGCTCGTTTTTCGGTAGCACGGTTTGGAAAGGTTATCGTTACCATCTCGCTTTACGGCTCACCCTGAGGGGCCACTCGACTTTTCCAGTCATCGCCCAAGAGAGTCACGCACCTTGCGAAGAGCCTCCTCGCCAGGAACGGTCTCCACCAGCCCGGCGCGCACTTCGTCTCGCCTGCGTGTCGCCTCAGCAGCCCACAGACGATCAGTGGATCACTCATCCTTCGTAACCACCATAGTCGCCTCGTAGTCCTTCGGGTCAATCGGCTCATCAATCTTCGGGTACGGGCTTAGCGCGACCAGCTTGATCTTGAATCCCTTGTAGGCGATTGCCTTCGGCTCCGAAAAGGTATTTAGCATAGCCACTACTTGTTTCTTATTCTTCCTGCCGACTTCGATCGCGACTTCGCCATTCCCTGCCCAGATACACGTGGCTCCGCTCGGGCAC
>JBGQGO010000533.1:0-4370 GCA_041497455.1 Blastocatellia bacterium
AGGGCGGTGCGCTATCCGCTACGCGGAATGAGGACGCGTTGGCCGGCGACACGCGGCACTCGATTGTTCAGGTGTTCTACAGGGCAGGGAATCAGTCTGGGGAAGTGGCCGCCGAGTGAGCCTAGCGAACTGTAACAGCGAGATGTCTATACGCTCGTCCGCCTAAAGGCGGGACTACGAAGCTTGATGCTACGAAACTCTTCCCGACGCATGGAACTCTCTCCACAGAGTTTCGATCCGCAGCTTCAAGTCTCCGTCTCGAAAGTTGTGAACGTAAGGTGAGAACCTCTTTTTCCTGGTGTTGTACAAATCGAAAGTCCCAACGGTTTCCTCTTGCTGCCTGATGTAAACTCTTGCGAATTGCTCGTTGTAGACTCGATCGAAGCTAGCATCAATCCCCCTCACCATCAAAAACTCGATCCACGCGTCTGTCTTCTCGATCAGGTCACTGACCAAATCAAGCTCGCCAACAGAAGGCTGAATCGACCCGGCCCCTTGCTTGGCTAACAAGTCCGCCCGGTCGTTCCAGCGATTTCCGGTGTGACTATCAACCTTGCGCCAATGAATCTTGATCGGGCACGCACCCACGAACCGGGCGTACTCCTTCGTCAGTGGCTGCTTTGTTTTCCATTGGCCCGTCGGCCATTTCTCAATGCCGAGGTAGTCATAATAGATCGATACCTCTTTGACCGAATGCGCCCGGCACCAATTCAAAGCTTCCTTCACGGCGGCCAACTCGCCGGCCACCTGACGGGTATCATTGACCTCCGAGGCGTCGACCGCACCCGATAACTCGTCCACGACTTTTCCATCCCTGAGTACGACCGCGCCGTAACCGGCCGCTCCGTTGATGAACGAACCGTCCACATAGATCTCGAATTGGTATATGCCCACGGGCGGAATTGTGAATCAGAGACTCCGTGCGGTCAATCGGCGAGCGTGCTCCTCCTGGCTCTACAGTGGTGATGAAGCACAGAATCGAAATGGCCGGCCAGTCGAAGGCTCCAATACGCTCGCAACGCCATGCGCGTTAGTTTTTGAACCTTCTATGCGACCGCCCCGGGCAAATGACGCCCCAGGGCTCGCTCAACGGTCGCGACAACGTGAGCAAGGGTGAATGGTTTTGTGATGTAGTCCGTCGCTCCGGCCGTCATCGCGTCAGCGACTGATCGCTCGTCGGTGTTTCCAGAGACGACGACGACGACCGTGCCGGGGCTTCGGTTGACGATGAGCCGGCAGAGACCGAGCCCGGACATTCCCGGCAGCCCGATATCTACCAGAGCCAAATGGAAGAACCGCGACTGCATCAGCCTGATAGCTTCGCCGGCGCTTTCGACGCTCGAGCACTGGAACATTGGGCTAAGTATGTCAGTTAGAAGAGAGCGGATTGGCGGCTCATCTTCTACGATGAGGATTGAAATTCCTGTGTCCCGCATAGCGACCTCCCACTCAGGCTGCCTCCGAAACTACGTGTGCGGACTTCGGGAGCGCCAAAGCCCGGGCTACATTAATTTTAGAAAGCAGAGGACAAGAGTCAGTATTCTTCAGCTGCTTGGACTGAGCAGCGGTAACTTAACGTAACTCAACCACGTTGTAGCCTATCCCACGATGCTCTCAAATTGCAAGAGGTATTTTTCGCGATGGGGTTGGGAGTTCAAGCTTCAGCTTGCCCGGGCGGTTCAGAGTTCACGCTTCAGCTTGTCCGGCGGGTTCAGAGTTCACGCTTCAGCTTGTTTGTGATCGATCAGATGTTCTCGAAGGTGACACGGCCCTGCCCGTCGCCCAGTGAGGCCGGCCGTTGAGTTCCCGGTTCGCGATTGCCGGCGTGCACCCATGCGATGGGGAGTCCTCGCTCCCTCGCCCGTGCGACGATGTCGCCAGTGCCGCCTCGGCCCTGAGCACTCTCGCCATCCCAAATCGTGATGAGTACGTCTGAATTGTTCAATACGTACTCGCCCGCCGCTTCGTATGCCCGGTCGCGTGTAGCGGTTGAAGACATCTCTTCTACATGACCGGCGCGTTGCAGCAATCTCAGAAACTCCGCCCGCGACTCTTCGGATTCGAAGTCAGTAAGGTAATCGGATTCTGGCAGCGGCAGTGGAACGATCAGTCCGAACCCCGGCCGCGCGAGAACGTGACGAGCTACAATGCGGTCGGCGCCTTCTGCGAGTGCAGAGATGACCGTGACCGGCTCGCCCGGGAACGCCAGCTCGATGCGGCGAAGCGCTGCCTCGACGCCCGCCTCGATCTTCTCTGGCTCCGCCAGCACGCGATGTCCGGTGACTCCTATGCGTATCAAGATTTCCCTCTCCCGTATGTCCGACAAACTGAAGTTCGTCGCTTTCGAGCCGATTCGCCACGCCAGCGAGTCATCGACAAACTGAAATTTGTCGGACGCCGCTAATTCTCGGTTCGCACCTTGACGACGGTGTAGCCGGCCTGCGCCAGGATCTTGGGGATGCCCCGAACCAGCACTCGGTCCTTCTCCTTCTCGGCTTCCGGCAACTCGTCCGGCCCGATCGCCGCCGCCTCAGCAGGACTGAGCTGCGCTCGCTCTTCATCGGTCAGCTTGCGCCACGGCAATAAATCCTTGTGCAGTTGGTTTGGCTTGTCGGTTTCGGCGGCCCACCGCCAGCCGGCGTCTATCTTAGCTTTCATCCACCGCTCGTGTTCCATTGCCGCTAATAGCTCGAGGTCAATGCCGGGAAAGTCGAAGGGCGGCTCGTTGCTGCGCGCCGGTACCATCACGTATCCCGCGCGGGCAAGCTTGTTGGAAATGTCACGCACGTTGCCGCGGTTTTGTTCCTTTTCATCCTCGGGGAGTTCCGAATAGGGCTTGAGCGCGCTGTGGGTCTTCAATGCGTCGTCAATCTTCGGGCCGAGCGTGTAGCCGCTATCGCGCAGCTCTTTGACGAACACTTCGTGCGCAGCCTCGGCGAGTTTCTCGAGAAGCTCATCTTGAAGCTCCATCTGCTGCACTCGCGCTTGAAAGTCGTGCGCATCGACGTGCAGATCGAGCTGTTCGACCGCTGGCAGGCACGATCGCTCGAAGCGGTGCTTGCCGATGAGCTGGCTCATTGCGATGACCGATTCCATCGACCGCACGCCGTGCTTGAACCGGCTCGTATGCAGCAGCGCTCTCAGCACGCCCGAGTCGACATTTAACACCTCTTTGTCACCCCGTCTTTCAAAAAGTTGCCCAGCGTCGCGGTGCAGGATCGAGCGCAGTAGAATCGCCCGCCGGATGACGAAATACGGATCGGATGCGTTCTTCGGGCGGTTCGGACCAAGGATATTGACGTATCCTTTAAGCCTGCTAACGAAGTCCGGCCCCTTCGCGTCGCGGAATTCCTGCTCGCTCATGTCCTGGCCGAAAGCCTCCATGCTCTCGCTGATCCCCCCGGCGAAGACGAAGATCGCGCGGCCGATCGGGTGGTTGATCTGTCCTTGCTGAAAGCGGCCGTCTTGCATAGGTGCCAGGAAGTGTCGAAGCCAGCCAAATGGCTGGCGGTCCAGTGTCGTGTCGAATTCGTCGAAGAACACAAGGGGGATGAACCCCGATAAGCCCGCGTCGCGCACCTGATGCAGTGCGTCGAGCAGATCGTGAGCAGCGCCGAACTGTGAGAGATTTGAATTCAAGCACCTTGATCTCGCCCGGGCGCAGCGACTTCGCAACCTGGATGACGCCGAATGATTTGCCCGAACCGGGCGCTCCGAACACGGCGATCGAGAGCGGGCGCTTCTGGCGCTCCTTGCGGCAATACTCGCTCACAAGGGCACGGATGCTGCGGAAGCTCTCGATCTCGCGGCGATCAACCGTGAGCAAGTCGCCAAACTGGCCGAGCGGAACATCTTTCAGAGCCGCCTCCGCGCCCTCTTCCACGATCTGCTCGGCGACCTTTCCGAGGCTGTCGGTGTAGCGATCTTCAAGAATCGTCCAGAAGCCCGTCTCCTGTGCCTTTCTCGTCGCGGCCGATGGCTCCGAGACGTAAATCAGCGGGTCTTGCACTTCGGCGGCCGAGAACGGTGCGGCGTCCTTGCTCAATTCCGAAGCGATCAACGCAGTCGGGAATGCGAGAGCGGCATCGGGCGCTGACGAACCCCGCACGCCGTATCCTTCGAGGTGAAGCTTGCGCATTGCACCGAGCCCGCTTTGAACACCTCGATCTATGTCGGGCTTCTCAGGCGCCTGCATCAACTGCCGCGTGACGCCTGCGGCGAGACAAGACGTATAGCCGATCATGCCGCCGCGGTGGCTCTGTCCCCAAATGCCTTCGATCACTTTCGGGTCAAAGAACAGACGGCACTTCGGCGCGGCGTCCTGCTGTCTCGAGAGCAACAACGCGCCGGCCGTGTCGAACGAGATCACC
>JBGQGO010000534.1:0-4360 GCA_041497455.1 Blastocatellia bacterium
ACGAATTTGCTGGTGCATCGCGACTACTCGATCGTGGGATCAAGCGCGCGAGTGTTGATATTCGACGACCGGCTCGAGTTCATCAATCCGAGCCGCACCACCGGAACGACTCGCAAGTCGATCGAGCTGGGCGCGACGGAACACACAAACCCGCGGCTGCATCATGTCTTCACCAGCGAGGAATACGGCATCGAGCGAGCCGAGCGCGGCATACCGGCGCTAAGGCGCGCGCATCACGCGATCGCCCGCCGCGAACCGCGAATCTCGTTGCTTGGTGATGAGTTTCGCCTTGAGCTCTACGGCGTTTGATTCGATTGGCAAGACTCGTTTACAATTTTGCCGCAGCGCTCGTACCGTAATGATGTTGAGGGAGAGTCCGAATATGGCAGCACATCCAAAGCGCAAATACACTCTCGAAGAATACTTCGACCTCGAGCTCTCTACGAATGAAAGGTTCGAGTATTGGAACGGCGATGTGTACTCCATGAGCGGCGTTAGTGAGAATCACGCCCAGATTGAGACCAATTCGGTTACGCTGCTGAGCAATAAGTTGCGCGAACGCCCGTGCCGCGTGCTCCCGGCCAATATGCGCATCAAGGTGCCGAGTCTGCCGCCCTATCGTTACGGCGATGTGTCAGCGCTCTGCGATCAGCCAATCTTCGAGAAGATCGGCGGAGTGGACGCGTTAACGAACCCGGTGCTGATCATTGAAGTGTTGTCCGACTCAACGGAAGCGTACGACCGGGGAGACAAATTCACGCACTACAAATCCATCCCGAGCTTAAGAGAGTATCTGTTGATAGCTCAGCACCGTCCGCACATCACGCTGTACGTCAAACAAGAAGACGGCTCGTGGAGCTACCGCGAGGTCAATGACCTTTCGGCGAGCGTGCACTTACTTTCAGTTGATTGTGTGCTCGAATTGAGTGAAGTCTACAGGAATGTTATTTTCCCGGCCGTGCCCTCGGCTAACGTCAAGGGGCAATCTGATTCTACTGTCTGAATCCTCGTCCAATGCAGGCTGTCGAGATACCGCTCCAACTGAGACTGTTTGTTCTATCCCTTGCGCTCGTTGCAATCGCATCTTGCAAGTCAGGCGAAAGAGCCACAAACAGCAACTCCGTCGCGCTGTCGGCAAGCCGAGGCGCCGAGACAACCGGCGCGCAGACTAAGCCGAATGAGCCTTGCCTGAATCTGAATATCGCTACGGCCGATGAACTGATCAAGCTTCCCGGCATCGGCGAGGTGATGGCGAAAAGAATCATCGACTACCGCGAGCGGCACGGGCGGTTCCGGCGTCCCGAGGAGATCATCATCATCGAAGGCTTCAGCGAGAGAAAATACCGAGCGATCGCGGAGATGATTTGCGTCGAGTAGGCTTGGAGGTCAATCGCCCGCGGCTAACCCGAGCGTCCAGATTGTCCTTTGCAACATCGTGCGGTACAGTAAGCTTCTCCTCCGGCGTTATTTCACCGAATGCAAGACGAGCTTCCGATACTGGTTGAAGTCAGGCGAGGCGCGATAGTCGAATCGCGGCACCGCGGCGTCATAGTAGTCGCCGACCCCGACGGGCATGTCATCAGGAGCTTGGGCGACGATGCTCTCATCACTTCGACGCGCTCGACCATAAAACCGATTCAAGCGATCCCGTTCGTCACAAGTGGCGCGGCGGATCATTTCAGCGTCGACGAGCGCGAGCTTGCAGTTGTCTGCGGTTCACACGAGGGGGAGCAGATTCACACCGAAACAGTCGCCGGCATGCTCGCGCGCGCGGGCCTCGATGAGAGCGCGCTGCGCTGCGGCGCGCACGCGCCGTACAACCAGGAGACAGCAAGGAAGCTCGAGGCTTCGGGCCAGCCTTTCAGTCAGCTCCATAACAACTGTTCGGGCAAACACACGGGCATGCTTATGACCGCGGTCCTCCGCGGGCTGCCGCTGGACGATTACGTTTCGGCTGAGCATCCGGTGCAGCGCGAGATCGTCTCGACGCTCGCGCGTATGGCTGACCTTGACGAGAATCTTCCGACGGCGATCGACGGATGCAGCGCTCCGACCTTCGGCGTTCTGCTTCGCTCGCTCGCCGTCGCGTTCGCGCGCCTGATCAATCCACCGGATGCGGACTCCCCATCTACCGTGGCGGCTCATCGTATCGTAGCGGCTATGATCAATCATCCTGAGATGGTGGGCGGAACAAAAGGAAGATTTGACACCGAGTTGCTCCGAGCCGGCCACGGCAAGCTGGTCTGCAAGGTCGGCGCAGAGGCGGCCTATTCCGTCGGGGTACTTCCCTGTGAGCGTTTTCCTCGCGGCGCCGGTCTCGCAATCAAGATGGAAGATGGCTCTTACCGTGGTCTGGGACCAACGGTCGTAGAAACGCTCGCCCAGCTTGGCGTACTCAACGCAGACGAAGTTGCACAGCTCGCCGCGTATCATCGGCCCGTCGTTCACAATCGCCGTGGACTCAACGTCGGCGAGGTCTGCGCGGTGTTTGAACTATGAACCAGGCCATTCGTTCTCTTTTCCCGGTCACCGAAAAATACATCTATCTGAACCACTCGGCGGTGTGTCCGCTTTCGACTCGAGTGCGCGACGCAATGAACGGGCTCGTCGACGACGTGACTCGCAACGGCTCCGTAAACTACAACGACTGGCTCCAAACGTACGAACGAACTCGCGAGTCCGCTGCGCGGCTGGTCAACGCTCGCGCGCACGAAATTGCCTTCATGCGAAACACCTCGGACGCGATCTCCGCAGTCGCCAACGGCATCGATTGGCGTGAAGGCGATAACGTCGTCACTTGCAATGTCGAGTTCCCGGCGAATGTCTATCCGTGGATGCGCCTGTGCGAGGAGCGGGGCATTCAACTGAAGTTCGCCGAAGAGCGTGAGGGCCGCATCGACCCCGGCGAGTTGCTTTCCAAGGTCGATGATCGCACTCGGGTCGTGACGATAAGTTGGGTCCAGTTCGCAAGCGGCTTCCGCTCTGACCTCGCTCGCATCGGCAGCTTCTGCCGGAAGCGCGACATCATCTTCGTTGTGGATGTGATTCAGGGCCTCGGCGGTTTGAAGCTGGACGTCGAACGCGACTACGTCGACGCGTTTGCCGCCGATGCTCACAAATACCTGCTCGGGCCCGAAGGCATCGCCTTGTTGTTCGTCTCTGACCGAGTGATCGATCGGATCAAGCCAACGGTCGTAGGATGGACGTCGGTCAAGAACTACGAGCAGCATCTCGATTACGATTTGAACTACCGCGACGGCGCGTTGCGATTCGAGTGCGGGACATTGAACTCGGCCGGCGTCTATGGCCTCGGTGCGGCGATAGATCTTTTCCTGGAATTCGGTCCTGCAGAAGTCGAGGCGTATCTCCTCGGTCTCAGCGATTACCTTGCCGAACGATTGACTGTGAAAGGCTACAATGTAATCAGTTCACGACTACCCGGTGAGACATCAGGCGTCGTCACTTGCACCCACGAACAACATTCGCCGCGAGAGCTGCACCGCCTCCTCCGGGCAAAGAACATCATCACCGCCCCGCGCGCGAACAGGTTGAGGATCTCGCCTCACTTCTATAACACCCGCGAAGAAGTTGACGCGCTCATCGAAGCGCTGCCGGATTGACCTGCTAAAGTACTGGACTCTGCCATTTGGTGCGGAGCTCAGCGCGGGTGCGGGTTGAAGTTTCATACCCACGAGAATATATTTGATTATCGATTAGTTATTCCGGCACGCGCCGAGGCATTGCCGTTGATTCAAGAAAGAGAGGACCACAGATCATGTCAATTCGATTAGGAGACACAGCACCAGACTTCACGGCGGAAACAACCGAAGGCCCGATCCGATTCCACGAGTGGATCGGTGACAAGTGGGCCGTTCTGTTTTCCCATCCGAAAGACTTCACGCCTGTATGCACCACCGAGCTGGGAGAAGCCGCCCGGCTGAAACCCGAATTCGAAAAACGAAACTGTAAGATAATCGGCTTGAGCGTCGATCCAGCAGACTCGCACAAGAAATGGGCCGTCGACATCGAGGAAACGCAGGGCCAGAAGCTGAACTTCCCCGTAATCGCCGACGCCGACCGAAAGGTCTCCGATTTGTACGAGATGATCCACCCGAACGCCAGCGATACGTTCACCGTTCGGTCGGTGTTTGTGATTGGCCCGGACAAGAAGGTAAAGCTGATGATCACATACCCGGCGAGCACCGGGCGAAACTTCGACGAGGTTCTGCGAGTGATCGATTCGCTACAGCTCACTGCGAAGTACAGCGTCGCGACTCCTGTGAACTGGAAAGATGGCGACGATGTGATCATCGTGCCGACCGTCTCAGACGAAGACGCCAAGCAGAAGTTCCCAGGCGGA
>JBGQGO010000535.1:0-4350 GCA_041497455.1 Blastocatellia bacterium
AGCCTGTTCGTCCAGTTCGGTGAACTTCACAACGCCCTTGTATGACATCGCGATGGGACCGACCTTCACTTTCACGGCGCCAAGATATGATTGATCGTCGCGGGATTCCAGCAGCTCAGCGCCCGGCAGGCAGATCGCCACTCTCGCCGGGTCGATCAAGTATTCCCACACACGCTGAACCGGCGCCTGAACCTCAAAGGCTTCTTCAATCTTGAACGACATGGACGGCCTCCTTCGCGATCGACTATGAGATTACAACAATATCGCTCGATAGTCATAGACCTGAGTCATCAACCGCTGGTGACAATGTGCGAATCGGCAGTTGACGCCTCGTATTCACAGTGAGTATGCTACGGCTGGTCGCGATCTGGAAGCAGACCGGTCCGCGACAGGGTTCAAGAATTGTTCAAACAAGGTACCACGATCTGAATGGTCCGGGCTCGCCAGGGCTCCGGAAAAAGGTTGATAGCCGGGATGTCCTCTGAACAGCATTTCCGTAGTCTTGAATCTGCATCGTCTTCTTCGAAAGGCAACCTGCGACGTCTATCAACCGTCGCGAGTCATTCGAACCATACCAAACACATCGCAATGGAGGTGAGGACAAATGATACCTCGCAGCTTTGAGTACTCCGCCCCCGGTACGCTGAACGAAGCGGTCTCGCTTCTTCAGAAGCTGGGTCCCGACGCCAAGATTCTCTCTGGCGGGCAGAGCCTGATCCCGATGATGAAGCTAAGGCTCGCGTCGCCTCCCCATGTCGTAGACCTCAATCGCATCCCCGGCCTCGATTACATAACGGAAAGCGCCGGCGTCTTGCGGATCGGGGCGCTGGTGAGGGAGAGCGATCTCGAGCATTCGGAGTTAGTGCGATCGCGCTTCCCGATACTCGTCGACACCACTTCGGTGATAGCCGACCCATTGGTGCGAAACCAGGCGACGGTGTGCGGTAATCTGGCCCACGGCGATCCGGCCAACGACCATCCGGCCACGATGCTTGCGCTCGGAGCTTCGGTGGTCGCGGTAGGCCCGCGCGGCGAGCGTGAGATACCGGTTGAGAGCTTCTTCCCTGGCCTGTTTACTACGGCGCTTCAACCGGACGAGATACTCAAGGAGATCAGGATTCCCATTCCCCCGCCCTCGAGCGGGGGAGCTTATCTGAAGATGGAGCGAAAGGTCGGCGACTACGCGACGGCCGGCGTTGCCGTGCAGATCACGCTCGATGGCTCGGGCGCATGCTCCCGCGCCGGCATCGGTCTAACGAATGTGGGGTTCACTCCGCTGAAGGCGCGGAAGACCGAAGCGTTCGTGACGGGAAAGGTGCTCGATGAGGCGACGATCAAGCAGGCCTCCGTGCTTGCGGCCAGCGAATCTCAGCCTGTAGACGACATCCGGGGTTCGGCCGATTATAAGCGCGATCTGGTTCGCGTTCTCACTGCACGAGCGCTCAACCGTGCAATCGCCCGGGCGAAAGGAGGGGCGTAAGCGATGGCGACAATCAATGTGAAGATCAATGGAGTCGATCATACGGCCGATGTCGAGCCAAGGCTGCTCCTTGTCCATCTCATCCGCGAAGACTTCCGGCTCACCGGCACTCACATCGGCTGCGATACCAGCCACTGCGGAGCGTGCACGGTTGTTATGGATGGCCGCGCAGTGAAGTCATGCACTGTGTTCGCAATCCAAGCCGACGGCCGTGAGGTGCTCACAGTCGAGGGGCTCGAGCAGGACGGCAAACTTCACCCTCTTCAAGAAGGATTCTTTCAAGAGCACGGTTTGCAGTGCGGCTTCTGCACGCCCGGGATGCTGATGACCGGCTACGCGTTTCTCAAGAGCAGTACCGATCCGACAGAAGACGAGATTCGTCACGCAATCTCCGGAAATCTTTGCCGATGTACCGGGTACGTCAACATCGTGAAGGCATATCAATACGCGGCGCAGAAGATGCGAGAAGGAGGTGCATAATGGAGCCAAGGACTTCACCAGAAATCGGCGGGATGGGCCATTCGGTCAAACGGAAGGAAGACCCGCGATTCATTCGAGGCCAGGGGACCTACGTCGACGATGTTGTGCTGCCCGATATGCTTTACCTGGACATCGTCCGCAGTCCATACGCGCACGCCACCATCAAGAGCATCGACACGTCAAAGGCGCTGGCGATCCCGGGCGTGGTAGCGGTTATTACCGGCAAGGATCTCGCGCAGTACAACCTCCACTGGATGCCAACACTGATGTCCGATACGCAGATGGTTCTGCCTGTCGACAAGGTGATGTATCAGGCTCAAGAAGTGGCGGCGGTGCTCGCAACGACCCGGTACATCGCGGCCGACGGAATTGACGCCGTCGAAGTTGACTACGATCCTCTGCCGGTCGTCGTCGATCCAAAGAAAGCGCTGCTGCCTGATGCGCCTGTTCTTCGAACCGACAAGGAAGGCAAGAAAGACAATCACATCTGGCATTGGGAATGGGGCGACAGGGCTGCGACCGACAAGACATTTCAAGACGCCGAAGTGACGGTAAAAGAAGATATCTACATCCCACGAATTCACGTCTCGTCGATCGAGACCTGTGGCTGCGTCGCGCATTTCAACAAGGTAACCGGCAAGCTGGTCGTCTGGATGACGACGCAAGCGCCACACGCGATCCGAACCGTGTTTGCTCTGGTCGCCGGGCACGTCGGACTTGCCGAGCACAAGATTCAAATCATCTCGCCCGACATCGGCGGCGGGTTCGGCGGCAAGGTCCCGGTGTACCCCGGCTACGTGATTGCGGTCGCCGCGTCAGTGCTCACCGGCAAGCCGGTCAAATGGATCGAAGACCGGATGGAGAATCTGCAGGCCGATTCGTTCGCGCGTGATTACCACATGGAAGCCGAACTGGCCGGTAAGAAAGACGGCACGCTGACCGGGCTTCGAATCAAAACCATCGCCGATCACGGTTACACCGACGCGGCGGCAAACCCATCGAAGTTTCCGGCTGGGCTGTTTCACATCTGCACCGGCTCCTACGACCTGAAAGCTGCGCACGTTGAAGTTGATGGCGTGTACACCAACAAGCCGCCGGGTGGCATCGCTTACCGGTGCTCGTTCCGCGTCACCGAAGCCGTGCACGCCATCGAGCGAATGGCCGACATCATGGCTCACGAGATCGGGATGGATCCCGCCGAGTTCCGTTTTAAGAACTTCATCAAACCGGAACAGTTTCCTTACACGTCCGCGCTCGGATGGGAGTACGACAGTGGAAACTACGCCGGCGCGTTGAAGCTCGCGATGGAGAGAATTGGATACGACGACCTCCGAAAAGAACAAGCTGAGAAACGCACGCGCGGCGAGTTGATGGGAATTGGCATTTCGAGCTTCACTGAAATCGTCGGGGCAGGTCCGTCGAAGGACTTCGACATTCTTGGAATCAAGATGTTCGACAGCGCCGAGATTCGCATCCATCCTACCTGCAAGGTGATCGCGCGATTCGGCACCAAGTCGCAGGGGCAGGGGCACGAAACGACCTACGCGCAGATCATCGCCGAGGAGCTTGGCATTCCAGTCGCTGACATCGCGGTCGAAGAAGGCGACACCGACACGGCCCCGTACGGTCTTGGCACTTACGCGAGCCGCAGCACGCCAGTTGGCGGCGCAGCTTGCGCAATAGCGGCGCGCAAGATCAGAGACAAAGCGAAAAAGATCGCAGCGTATTTGCTCGAAGCTCATGAGGATGACCTCGAGTGGGAGCCGGGCAAGTTCTCTGTCAAGGGCTCGCCCGATCGCGCAAAGACGATTCAGGAGATTTCATTCGCGGCTTACACGAATCATCCTCCGGGCATGGAGGCGGGGCTCGAGGCCGTCGATTACTACGACCCACCGAATCTCACGTATCCGTTCGGGAGCTACATATGTGTGGTGGACATCGACAAAGGAACGGGTGAAGTGAAAGTGCGCCGGTTCGTCGCGGTGGACGACTGCGGCAACATCATTAATCCGATGATCGTGGAGGGGCAGGTTCACGGGGGATTGACGATGGGCCTGGCGCCGGCGCTGTACGAAGAGATTCAGTACGACGAGAGCGGCAACAACTTGAACGGCAGCTTCATGAATTATCTGGTGCCGACTGCGGTTGAGACGCCCAACTGGGAAACGGGCAAGACCTGCACTCCGTCACCGCATCATCCGCTCGGCGCGAAGGGCATCGGCGAGTCCGCAACCGTCGGGGCTCCGCCTGCGATCGTGAATGCGGTGGTTGATGCGTTGTGGCATCTGGGGGTGCGACACATTGATATACCGATCACCCCCGCAAAGGTGTGGAAGCTATTGAGGGAGAAGGGGGTAACGGAGTGAATGTGTGCTCCGCGCACACTATGC
>JBGQGO010000536.1:0-4338 GCA_041497455.1 Blastocatellia bacterium
CTCCTCAGCTCCTCAGCTCCTCAGCTCCTCAGCTCCTCAGCTCCTCAGCTCCTCAGCTCCTCAGCTCCTCAGCTCCTCAGCTCCTCAGCTCCTCAGCTCCTCAGCTCCTCAGCTCCTCTGCTCCTCCGCTCCTCTGCTCCTCAGCTCCTCAGCTCCTTTGCCCTTTGCCGCCGTCGTTGATATATTCAATCCCATTGAAGGGGAGAATACGTGAGTGACGCCGAGCGCACAGTAAAGCTTGATCTCCGCGAATTGCCTCTATCGATCACGAAGCGGCCAGTCCTGGTCATATTGCAGGGCCAATCAATCGGCGAAACGATTAAGCTGGACAAGGAGCGCACTATCGTAGGGCGCGGCTCGCAGGCCGATCTCGTCCTGCGAGATGAAATCGCATCGCGCCAACACGCCGAGATAATGCACCTGTGCGCCGAGGCAAACTGCGTCGAGTATTATGTCAACGATCTCGACTCCACAAACGGCACTTTTCTGAACGGCGCAAAGGTCACGTCACAGCAGTTGCTTCAGGACGGCGACAAGATAAAGATCGGGAACCACTTGATGAAGTTTGCGATGCTCGACGAGTCTGAGGCCGAGTTTCAGGAGAAGCTTCATCAGATGACCCAGCGCGACGAGTTGACGGGACTGCGATCGCGCCGCAGCCTCTTCGCCGAGCTTGATCGCAAGATCACTGAAGCTGCCCGGAGCGCGGAGCCTCCGCAGATCAGCGTGCTTATGATGGACATCGACTTCTTCAAACGTGTCAACGACGGGCGCGGGCATATTGTGGGGAGCCACACTATCCGCGACGTCGGGCACATCATTCGCGAGGTGATAGGCAGCGCGGATTTGGCGGCGCGCTACGGGGGCGAGGAGTACATGGCTTACGTGGTTGGCTCGCGCGAGCGCGGCTTTGAAATAGCTGAATCAATCAGGAAGACAGTCGAGGCCCATCCCTTTCCGGCGTCAACCAACGACCTCAAGCAGACGATGCACATCACGATCAGTCTTGGCGTAGCTACATTCCCGGACGACGGCACGGCGGCGCTGGAGATTGTGCAGAAAGCGGATCAGGCTCTGTTCAGAGCCAAACTCAGCGGGCGCAATAGGACTTGCGTGTTTGATCGTGAGGTAGATAAACCGGACTCATTCCATCAGGCGGTTGATGCTTCAGCTATCATCTACGGCCCTGCGGATGCGCAGTGACGCTCACGGCGGCTTGCAGCGTCGATCTAACCGTTTCGAGAAAGCTGTCCAGGTCGATGGGTTTCTCGACGACGCCGTCGGCTCCGGCTGCAATCGCGTCGGTGATCCGTCGTTGTCCGTACGCGCTCATAACTATGATCGGTATCCGCTTGCCGGCCTGAGATTCGCGAATGCGCTTAATCATCTCGATGCCGTCCATCCGCGGCATCTGGATGTCAGTAACGATCAGGTCCGGTGGCGCGCTTTCGGCAGCGTTGTAGCCGACCATCCCATCGATCGCGTGCTCGACCTCATAGCCCTCCATCTTCAACAAGCGACAGAGCAGAAATGAAGTGTCGTGGTGATCTTCGACGACTAGTACTTTTTTACCCATAACCCCTTGCTCGATGATCGACGGGCGGCCGCCGTCGGCTAAGCGCCGAGCAGCGCGAGGCGCAGTTGAGCTTCCTTTTCGGCGTTAACCAGCGCAACTACCAGATCGCCGTCGTTGAGCGTGGTGTCCCCGCGAGGAACCACCGTCGTCGTGCCCCGCAGAATCGCTATCAGGTTGCTCTCGTGAGGTAGATCGACCTCGCGCACCATGCGGCCCGTGGCAGGCGACGTGCGATCCAGCGGATACTCCAGTATCTGGAAAGCCCCCGCTTGAAGGCTCAGCAGAGTTTTTATGCGAACAGTTGGAAGCTCGCGTTCGATTACTTGTTGGATGATTGCAGTCGAGCTGACAGTAGAATCTACGCCGAGCCGGGCCATGACCTCTTCGTTCTTTGGATTCGAGGCGCGTGCGATTGTCTTTGGGACTCCGAATACTTTCTTGGCCACCTGGCAAGCGATCAAATTATCCTGGTCGCTGCCGGTGGCTGCGACGAACACGCGCGCCCGTGGCGCGCCCGCGGCTTCGAGCACGTCATGCGTAGAGCTGTCTCCAACGAATATCTGGCAATCGAGCTTGGTTGCCAGCGCTACGGCGCGGGCGGCGTCTCTCTCGATGAGGGCGACTTCGTGGCCGCTCTCGTAAAGCTCACGCGCGAGGTTTACTCCAACCTTGCCGCCGCCGGAGATGAGGATGTATCGCGACTCATCAGTCGTATCGTAGCGCGATCGTGCTTGCGCCTTGACCGGCTCGGGTGGCATTCGCTCGACGACAGGTTGATTGGCAGCGATGTCGACCTGTTCGACGATCATCGTTACCGCAAGAAGCGTGGGGCAGACGACGATCAACTGAGGATCTTCTTGAGTAGCTTCGGCGTGACTGGGTTCATACACGCGAGCGATCGCACGCGGGACATGAAAATGTGTGCGCGCTACCTGCGCCGCCATCAGGTTCACGTTGTCATCGAAGGTCACGGCCAGCAGGATGTCAGCTTCGCCAATGCCGGCTTCGCGTTGGACGTCCACGTCGATGCCGTTGCCTTGAACAAGATCGACGCCTTCAAGATTCGAGGCGCGGCCAAGTCGGCTGGCTTCTTTATCTACGACGGTGATTTGGTGGCCCCGGTCGAGAAGCGCTGCTACTGTTCGACACCCGACCCTTCCGTATCCGACAACGACTATCTTCATCTGTTTTTAGACTAGCGAACCGTGGAACCGGTGACAAGTACAAATCCTACTTACACGCGACGGACTACTCGGACCAGAGAAACTCGGGACGGATCCCCTGCTGGATGAGGCCTTGCCCCAGCGTCTGAAGCGTAAACATGTCGCCTATGCTAGGCGATGCGCCGCTTGTCCAGCATGTCTGAAGGCCGATCAGGAGTTGCGAGAAGGCCTGATTGAAAGCGATAGATGGATCAGGGCTGGCGGTAGACTGCACGAAGGGGTAGGCCGTCGGCAACTGGATCGGGTCGCCAGTGAAGCTCCAGGCGCCATCGCTGCCCTGCACCAGCATATGCCCTGTGAAGATCTCCTTGAACACGTAGTAATGCGCGAACTGCGTGCCATCCGCCGCCGGCTGGTCTGGTGAACCCTCGGTCCCTTCTCCCTCGGTCTTGATCCTCTGAATCGCCGCCTGCGCATCCGCAATGCTCGTGATCTGGACGGCTTCACCCATGTGGACGAAGTAGGCATTGGGATTGATGGCCGGGTTGACCGCCGTGAAACCAGCCGCAATCGCGTCGTAGAACGCACCGATCGTTGCGGGTGCTGCAGCGCCTGCGACGAGGGCAACCGGCGGAAACTCCGGAAACTCGATCTGCATGAAAACCTGGAGCTGATTAGGTGACAGCGGCTGCAGGTCCACGGCAAGCGTCTGTGGAATCCCGCCCGGCAGGACATTTGTCGGATAGGATGGGACGAAGGCGGAATTGGCGATATCCGGTGTCCCTCCGATGGCGGTCAGCATGTTGCCGGCCAGGGCGAAGTGAAACATCTCCTGCACAACAATGCCCTGAATCATACCCGCGACGCCGCCAGGATCGCTGTTGATCGACCACTGCGCGCAGAGATAGGGCGGGATTGTTGCGAACTCCAACTGCATTGCGGTCTGTAACGCGTCCTGCAGATCCGTGAGGGTCGTGATTCCATCCTGAATATGTTGTGCGATAGTCTTCATCGGAGGGTCTCCTTCTGAGGAAAGGTATTTGTTACAGTTGCCGGGCTCAAGGAGTCTACCCGGCGCGCACGTTGTGGTCAAGCATCCAAGTTCTATAACAGATATGGTAGAGCCTTCCTTTTGGAGCACCTGCGCCGGCCTGTTCCAGCTTTGTTATGCACTCGTCATACTGAGCAGCACTCATTGATTTAGGTGTGAACCTTACGCTGATAGCCATACAGCCTCCTTTCTTAGTCAGCAAGGATAAGAGAGAGGAGCAGCGTTGTCCAGATTATGTGTATCAAATCCGCAAGTGTTGAGGGCAACTAACTTTGTAGAGATAAGAAAGAGGCGTTGAGATCAGAGCACTGGGAACCTGTCTGATGCTGGCGGTCTACCGATAGGATGTGCATAGTTGATTGAACTCTTATTGCGGAAAGACGTTATTTCGTCGCAACTGCGCCAGGCGCCGTTTTGTTTATTCGAGCGGCCATCAGACGGACGAGGTCGGCGTTTGTGAACGGCTGCCATCCGTGCGGCTTCATCGGCCGCCCGTATTCGAAGACGGCTTCGGGCTTCGGCTTGTCCGCTGATTTCAAGAAGTCTTC
>JBGQGO010000537.1:0-4337 GCA_041497455.1 Blastocatellia bacterium
CCTTCGACAATATCGAACTCGGTCTTTGATATCGCTTGTGCGGATGAGCGACTGAGAGAAAAGCTGAGATGCTGGGCGGGAGCCGCGAGCGCGATGGCCAGCGCCAGCATTGCAGAGAGCGCCCGCGATCGGCTGAGGACTGTCTGTTTCATGGTGCGGTGACCTTCGCTTGCCCAGGATTGGTTGTGTGACTTCGGCAGAGTCGTCGCTTCGATTTGAGCTAAGGTTTCTTCTCGACGCTCGGACCGTTCAGGTTGTGCTTGCTCAGGAAATCTCGAATGGCTGAATAAGCCCTCACCGTCTCGTCGCGACTGAAGCCGCCGTGCTTGCCGCCCGGAATGGTCACCAATTGATTTGGAACGCCGGCTTTGTTTAGCGCTTCCTGAAGCCGGACCGCCTGGGCATAAGGCACGGTCGGATCGGCGTCACCGTGAATCGTGATAATCGGAGGCAGCCCCGCGCGAACATAGGTCAGCGGCGAGACGCGCCGCGCGACTTCTTCACGATTCGGCATGCTGCTCAGCCACGCGACTGCGTACTCCTTCATGTTCGGGCCGTCGAGAAGATCGACGACATCGCTGATGCCAAACCAGTTCACGATTGCGGCAACTTTCAGTTCTTCGCTGCCGGGACACTCACGATCGAGTCCCGCGGATGACGGAAGCATTCCAGTCGTGAGCGACAGGTGACCGCCGGCGGAGTGGCCTGTCACTAGCAGCTTGTTCGTATCGAAGTTGTATTGCTTCGCGTTTCGAACTACCCAGCGCAACGCGCAGCGGCAGTCCTCGACGGCGGCTGGCGCCAACGAGACCCGCGCGAGCCGATACTCGACGTTGACCACGGACCAGCCTGCCTCGAGGTATGGCAACAACTGAAGCCACGACATTTCTTTTGAGCCCCCAACCCAACCGCCGCCGTGTATGTAGATCAGCGTTGGATTCGGCGCGGCTGCCTCGCGAGGCACGTAGACGTCGAGCTTCGCGTCCCAGTTGTTAGCGGTCAGATAAGTAATGTTTGGAACAATGCGGTAGCGGTTCGATAGATCGCCGGCACGGGCAGCTCCTTCTACAGATTGACCACGCGCCGCTTGCGGCGCCGCCAGCGACGACAGGATTAGGAAAGCAAGGATAGAAGCAAGGCACGCACATTTCTTCAGCATAGAATCTCCTCCCTTAGCTCCAAGTGGCGAGATTTTATGCTGAAGACGGCGGATTGTAAACGACACTCAATCCGCCTTGGCGTCTTGGCGGACCTCCGCGTCGTTGCGCGAAACCAGGCTGTTCAATCGGTGTTTCGCGCAAAGACGCAAAGTCTCGCCAAGCCGCAAAGCAGCCTTTCACTTGCCGGCGTCCGCACCCCTGAGATACTTATCGAGAAAATCCAGGATCGCCTTGTAGCCTCGAATCTCGTTAGCCTTCTTGGTGAACCCGTGACCCTCGTCGTCGAAGACCACGTATTCGACGACACCGCCCTTCTTCTTCACCGCTTCGACTATCTCGTCGGACTCGGGTTTGATCACTCGCGGATCGTTCTTGCCTTGCAGAACCATCAGAGGCTTGACGATCTTATCCGGGTGAAAGAGCGGAGAAATCGCCTTCAGGTTTTCGAGATCGGTTTTCGGGTCGCCGATCTCCTTGTAGAGCGCTTTGCGGAACGACTCCCAGTAAGGCGGGATCGATTCGAGCGTGCGGACCCAGTTGGAAACGCCAAACAGATCGACGCCCACTACGAACTCATCGGGCTTGAACGCGAGCGCTGCAAGCACCATGTATCCGCCGTAACTTCCGCCAATAATTCCGATCTTCGACGTGTCGACGTAGCCGAGCGACGCCAGGTACTTCTTCGCTTCCACGCAATCCCAAAGCGGCTCGCGGCCGTGCTTCTGATCATCGGCGGTGAAAAACGTCTTGCCGTATCCCGAGCTTCCACGGTTGTTGACCCCCAGAATCACGTAGCCGTGATTGACTAGGTACTGAATCACTCCGCTGTAGCCTGTTCGCGTCTGGCCACCCGGACCTCCGTGAATCCACAGCAACGCGGGCGCTTTCTTCGTGGCGCTCGCCTGATGGGGCTTGTACAGGATGGATGGAATTGCCATGCCATCGAACGACTTGTACCGGATGACTTTTGACTCGACCAGATCGGTGGGATCGATCTCGGGGTTCAGACTCTCGGTCAGCTTGCGCACTTGCTTGGTTGCGAAGTCGTAAACATAAAGGTTACTCGGCGAACGGGACCCGTTGAAGTAGAAGGTCATCAACTTCTCGCTCCGGGAGATGTTGACCGAGGTGATGTCACCTTCTGGAAAAGCGGGCAAGGCAATAGGCTTGCCCGTAGCAGTGTCGTAAACCTTTACCTTCGTGCGCGCGTCTTCGTTGACGCCCGAAACTCGATACTTGCCGTTGTGCGAGAAGTAGGTGAAAGCCACGTCCCAATTCACTTTCTCAACCGGCTCTTTCTTTCCGGCCGTCAGGTCGTACCGCGCGACGTAAGAGAACTCGCTGCCCTCGTCGGTCTGGTAGTACAAGTATCGAGCCGCTGGATCGAACGCCGCGGGGCTTGAAGCAACATCGCCTTGATGCGGCGTGATGTTCTTCATTTCTTTTGTCGCGACGTTGTAGAGGTAGACGTCGGAATCAGAGGTCGTGTTCGGTTTCGCGAATGCGATGAACTTCCCATCGTCCGAAATGTCGCCGAACTGGTAGCCGACCGTATCCTGATAAAGCAGCTTCCGCTCGAAGCTGGCGGAGTCCAGCTTGTAGATGTCGAAGAACCGCTGGTCTCGTTCGTTTGTGGATAAGTAGAAGGCCTTGCCGTCGTGCGTCCATCCCAGGAACTGAGCCTTGAGCTTGTCGCCAGGCGTCAGATCCTTCTCTTTGCCGTCCGCGCCCAGCACATAGATGTGGTTGTTTTCGTTGCCACCCTGATCGTGCGTGTACAGAATGCGCGAGTCGTTCGGGAAGTAGCCGATGCTGAAAGTGCTCTCGGTCGTCGAGCGAGTGAGCTGGCTTGGCTCGCCTCCAGTGACCGGGACGCTGTAGACATTGTAGATTCCGCTCTTGTTGCTCGAGAACAGTATCGACTTCTCGTCCGGCGAGAATGAACTGCCTCCGATTGCGGTAGTGGTGAGAAACTGCTCGATCGTGTATCGCTTGACGGCGCGGGCTGCGCTGCTCTTCTTCGCGCCCTGGCCGAACGCCGGGAGCGTGAACAGGGCCAACACAACAAGCGCGGCGGCCGCTAGCGCCAACGGGTGTTTTCTCTCTGCGAACGTCGTTCGTGATTTCATAGAATTCTCCTGTCGTTTGAATCCGTAACGAGTCGGATTGCTGAGGCATTAACAATAAGCGAGCGTCATTTTCACAGCGAAGCAGTTGTACGGACTCGGCATTCGCGAGGTTCCGGTCGAAAGGCGAACGATCTACCTCATCGTTCCCACTGGCAGGTAGGAGGAAAACGGCAGGATCGTGTTTCCGAGAGATAATCGAGCGTCGCAATGGCCGCACGAAGCCCTTCCCTTTTTTCACTAGCCCAGGGCGTTTACGCCTGGGTGGATTGGTAGCGCAATGATCGAGCCCCCTTCAGGGGGCTTGTCGCGTCGGCTTAAGCCCGCCAGCGCCCCCCGCCTCAAAGAAACCGCGATAAGCCCCATGAATGGGGCTAAAACCATAGACCGCGCGCTTCCATCCCAGGCGTAAACGCCTGGGCACCCCCAACCGGGAGGTTGGGGATTTTTCATTCCAGCCTACAAGCGATCGTGCACCAGGCGGCGGCGTAGGCTAAAGTGAAAGATACCCAACCTCCCGCTTGGGGGATTTCGGATAGCCGCCGGCACGCTGTTGTAGGCTAACGTGAAAGATCCCCAACCTTCCGGTTGGGGGATTCTCGCAACTTTTCGCAGTCTCATCAGACAACCGCTTTCGCCGCCACGAGAGCGGCTGAACAAGCTGCGCTCACTCAGTCACCCTCTGATTCGGGCGCAGGGTCCAAACGCGGAGCAGCCTGGCCGACGGGTACAGCTTTCATAAGCACCACGTAAACGGCGCCTGAAACAAACAGCCCGACGAACCACGCGTAGTCATACAACGGTCTTATCGCCGGTATCACCAGCCCGCCCCACGCCAGCGCACAACCAAGCAGCGTCGCCGCTACCGCCCGCCAGTTCCAACCTCCCGCGTACGTGTACGCGCCTCGCGTCTTGTACAAATCGCCGAGCTTGAGATCTTGGCGCCTTATCAGCCAGTAATCCGCGATCAGCACTCCGGCTATCGAACCCAGGCCGCCCGAGTACCCGCCGAGCCACTTAAACACATAGCCCGATGGATCGGCGAGCAATC
>JBGQGO010000538.1:0-4335 GCA_041497455.1 Blastocatellia bacterium
CGTCAACACCAAAAGAAAAATCACAAAGCCGATCACGTCTTTGTAGCCGGTCGAGACATAAACAGCGCCCACCGATTCGGCGATTCCGAGCACTATGCCTCCCACAAGCGCGCCGGTCACGCTTCCCATCCCGCCCAGAACGACGACCACAAACGCCTTCAGTGTGAACGGCGATCCCGCGTTTGGCTCGACTCGATAGTAGATCGGCATCAGCAACGACCCGGCGGCTCCCGCTGCAGCGACGCCCAATCCGAACGTGAGCGCCTGAACTCGCTTGATGTTGATGCCCAAGAGCCGCGCGGCTTCGGCGTCCTGAGCGGCCGCGCGGATCTGCCGGCCAGTCCCGGTTCGCACCAGGAACACGTAGACGGCGCCGGTTATCACGACTGCGATCGCAAAGGCAGCCATCTGCGGCTTGCTCACCGACACGCCGCCAAGGTGAAAGGTCGCGCCCGCGTAGCTCGTGGTCATCGTCAAATAGTTCGACGTGAACAACAGCAGCGCGGTGTTGATCAAGACGATGCTGATGCCTTCAGTAAGCAGAATTTGATTAAGCTCAGGCGCTCTCAGCACAGGAGCAATGAGCGTCTTTTGAAGGATGACGCCTGCGACGAACATCCCCGGCATCACAACCACCAGCGACAGAAACGGATCAATGTGGGAATAGGTAAACAGAAAGTAGGTCGCGTACATTCCGACCATGACCAGCGCTCCATGAGCGAAGTTCACCACTCGCATCACGCCGAAAATGATCGTGAGTCCGAGCCCGATCAGCGCGTAGATTCCTCCGGTGAGCAGACCGCTCGCCATCGTCTGGAGGAGTTTTTCGCCGCGCGACACCGACGCCGCAACGTGAGCCTCGGGCGCTGAGCCCGATGCCGCGGCAGCGCTTCGTGCACGCCATGGCGGCGTGGGCAGCATTGGCGGCCGAATGGCGGCAGATGACGGCCAGATCGTCGTGAACTTTCCGTTCAACACTTGGGTGATCGCTACTTGATGCTCATTCTGCCCGACTTCGTTGAAGTGGATGGGACCAAAGATCGAATCCAGCTTCGAAGTCTTGATCGCATCGCGGATCGCCAAGCGCTCCGTTGAGCCCGCCCGCTCGATTGCGTCCGCGAGGATCATGAGCGACATGTAAGCCTGCACGCTGTGATAAGAGGGTTCGTAGTTGAACCGGGCTCGGAACTTGTCAGCCCACTCGCGCGACCCGGTCCACTTCGCGTCGGGAGTCCATTGGGTCACCGAGATCGTGTACTCGGCCGTGTCGCCCGCGCCTTTCAAAAAATCAGGCAGCGAGAACCCGGCGCCCCCAGCGGTGAACACTTTGGGGTTGAGGTCAATCTCTTTCGACTGGCGCATCAGCAGCGTCGCATCCGCGAGGTACGACACGAACAGCACGGCGTCGGGGCCGGCGGACTTGACGCGGGTCAGCAGAGGCGTGAAATCCGTCCCGCCCTGATCGTAGGCTTCATAGGCCACGATCTCGATTCCGGCTCTGGGAGCCTGTTCCAGGGCCGCGCGCGCAACGCTCGATCCGAATTGAGTGTTCTCATATACGACCGCCAGTTTGTGAGCATCGGCGACCTTCGTCAGGAATTCGACCAACGTCCGTCCGTAGTCACTCGCCGAAGCGCACACACGAAACACCCACCGGTAACCCTGGCGAGTGATCTCGTCGGTAGTCGCGCTCGGGCAGAGCATCGGTATGTGGTAGCGGTCGGCGAGTGCGGCGGCCGGGAACGTCGCGGCGCTCGAGTAAGCACCGAAGATGGCTACGATGTCGCTGCGGTCCGCGAGCTTCTCGACGGTGAGACTGGCGACCTCGGGCTTCGAGGTGTCGTCCTGATAGATCAGCTCGAGTCTCTTACCCAACACGCCTTTGGCCTCGAGTTCGTCGAGAGCCATCTGGTAACCGTACTTCTGTGCCTGGCCGAAGCGAGCCTCGGCGCCGGTGAGCGACGTGATCACGCCGACTCGAATTGAGTCTTCGCTGCTTTGCTGTCCTTCCCGCGAGCAGCCAGCGACAAGTGCGCAGATCGATATCACAAAGACGGCAATGAATCGCGTAGGATTCAGCCGCGATTTTGAAAAGGATGTGAGCCGTGTCGTCAGTCGGTTGTCCACCCGAAGAATTGAGTCGCGTTGAAGCGCGGCGATTATAGATTCGCAGCGCCGGTTAAGGCAACGCGCCTTTGTTGATCAAGGAAGGATTAGACACGGAGCGCTATCCCGGTTCTTGAAGGTGAGCGTGGACCCATTGAAAGTCGCTTAAGGGCACAGCCAGCTAGGCGGGCTCGTTCTCGGGCAGATCGTCAACCTCGATCTCTTCGGGAGGAATGATCACGACCTTGCCATCTCTACAACCAGCGACAGGGTTGCCCGCTCGCTTGTGCATTAGCAATGCCTGACGAACGGCCCGGCGCAATACTTGTTCGACTTCTTCGCTATAAGCTATGAACAGATCGTCTGGAAGCTCAGTTCGTGTGGTCATATTTGGTTGTGGTTTCTACCCCAATCCAGCCAGGCCTGCGTCATCCTTCTCATATTGCCCCTGTCTTGTGGATTGACGGGGTCGTCCTTTGTCAGCGCTCTAAGCGCCAAAAACCAGTGCCCACCCCGCTCCTGTAGCTCCCGAAGAATAAGTGGAATTGCCCTTCTTCCCAAGGCAACGATTTGATAATAAGTCTCCTTCGATACAATCTCAGATGTAGAAGACAGGAACCTCGTTTCTTCGTACCATTGATCTGTTAATTGACGGAACTCTCTCTCCAATTCGTGATCTGCTTCGCTAGCCATTTTGACCATCAAACCCCGACCGAACAACCCGTCGCGCGCTAACCTACTGCTTGCGCGATCTCAGGATTCAACCCTTCCCACTTCGCCATGTACTCGCGGCGCTCGGTCTTCAAGCGTTCCACGATCTGCGCGTACTCGTCGGTCCTGCCCTGCCTCTCGTAGAGCTTGCGCGGCTGCAAAATGTCCTGACCCTCATCATCGATGCCGGGCACTTGTTTCGCCACGAGATAGCCGAAGTCGGAATCTTCCTCCCACTCGATCGTTCCTTCAGCGACGCCCTTTACGATCGCCGACGAGTGGTGAATGCGAACCTTCTTCGATCGCTCGTCTTCGTCGCGCCCGCCGACCCGGCCGGTGTTCATTATGTAAACTTCCATCGGCGACGACTCGAGCAGCTCCCAAAAACGATTGCCCTGCTGTGCGTGCTTGAGCGGGAAGAATGGATTCGTTCCGGGCACTCGCAGAAACTTGCCGGCTTCGGCAGCGCCGCCCGCCGACGTGCCGCGCGTCTCGCCCAGCATGAAGTAAGCTGCCGCCTGATGGCGATTGAGCTTGGCGACTCCCGGAATGATGTTGTCGTTGCGATTGAGGATCAACAAGAAGTCCGCTGATTTGACCTCGCGAGCGTCCAGCGCCCCGGCGATGTCTTGCATGCGCACGACCGCGCGCCCGTTCTGCGTGTAACTGGTGTCGTAGAAATCGAGCTCGCCGCCATCGTTCTGCGAAACGTTTTCCAGATACGCGTGCTTGCTTGTGACCGCGTGATAGATCGTAGGCTCGTCATCAACGTTCAACGCAAACGTCTTTGCAAAGCACCCGTTCTCCGTAGCGTAGATCTTACCGCCGGGCATCAGTGCGAGAAAATCGTCCTGAACCGGTGACGAGTTGTTCTGCTTGGTGAACGTCGTGGTCGTCTTACCCGTGCCCGATAAGCCGATGATCAAGCCGACTCGCTTCTGATCGCCAACCGGGATGACCTTGCTGCCGGCGTGAAGCGCGAGCCCTCCCCTGTCGTAGACCATCTGATTCCACATTCGGAGGCCGCCCTTCTTGGACTCGCCGAAATAGTCGCTGTTGAGAACGCGAGTGACTCCGTTGTCCAGGTCGACCGCGATGAGGCGATCCGCCGGGTAGCCCTTTATATCAAGGTTCGGAGTATAAATCACCGTCAACCGTGGCTCGAAGTTCCTCAACTCGTCCTCGGTAGCCGGGTAGTAGAGGTGCTTCTGCATTCCGGCGACGTTCGCGTTCGAGCGCTCGATGACAAGGCGAGCCGGGACGCGGAACTCCGAGTCGTTTCCAATGAAGCCGTCCACCAGTATCATCTCGCATCCGCGAATGTAGTCGTTCTGTAGTTTCGCGACGCGGTCGTACTCCTCGCGACTGATGGTCTGCGAGTCGTGCCGCTCGGGCGTGTCGGTTACGACATAGGTGGAAAGCTTCGAGCGCGAGTCGACCCGGCTCTGAGTGTTGGTGTTATCGTGATGGGTGACGCGAGTGTTGGGCATCTCCTCGGTGAGCCGCCGCAACTCTTCA
>JBGQGO010000539.1:0-4309 GCA_041497455.1 Blastocatellia bacterium
AAACGGCGCGGTTGCAGTGTGGTCGTCATCGGGGTTGACCGAGCCCGCCGATCAGGCAATAGCGGACCAGGAGTTGTTCCGGCAACTGTTCGCGGGAGCTTCGATACGGCTGGGGGATGCGATGATCAAGGCAAAGACAGCAATCAACGATCCCGACGTTCGGCGGACTTGGATACTGATCGGCGATCCGACGACGAGGTTCAAACAATAGCGGACCATTCAATCGAGTGATGCAAGGGCTGAGGCCAAGCCAGAGAGTTTGTCCCCAGCCCTTGGTTTTGTTATTGAGAAGAGCGGACCGTTTTTCGCGGGAGGAGGTGATTGTTCTTGATGACGTTGCCGTCGCTTAAATGGAAATCAACATGAATGGACAAGATCGATCGCCTAGGTTGGGCGGCTGGTATTTCATTTGTCTCATACGGCGTGCGCGTTGGGATTAGGGTGAACAAGCGAGAGATACTCGACCAACTCGCGGAGCGGTTTCCGCCCGGATGGAAGCCATCGCGCGCGCGCGTCGTAGAGCGGTTGTATTCGCTGATTGTCGGGGGAGAGGGAGCGCGACTTGGCGTTCGCCCATTCAACATCCTTTATGGCAACGTAGAGAAGCTGCTTAGAACTCTTGATCTCGACGAGTTCCTGGACGTATTCGAGTCGGATGTAAAACTGCACGTAGCAGCCGGGGCGCGCCGAAGGGTCTTTGTCCATGCAGGTGTAGTTGGGTGGCGAGGACAGGCAATAGTTATTCCGGGTCGCAGCTTCAGCGGCAAGACAACTCTAGTAGCTGAATTACTGCGAGCAGGCGCTTCTTATTATTCGGATGAGTATGCGGTGCTGGACGGTAACGGCCTGGTTCATCCTTATCCCAGGCCTCTATCAATAAGAGAAAACGGGAAACGTGTGAAGTACAGAGCAGAGATGATGGGGGCCAAGTCCGGGGTCACACCATTGCCACTGGGGCTGGTCATCGTCAGCCGATACAAGGTGGGAGCGCGGTGGCGGCCCCGCTCGCTGTCCGTTGCGGAAGGCGCGCTCGCCATGATTGAAAACACTGTGTCGATTCAGCGGCAGCCAGAGACGGTTGTCGAGACATTGCAGCGAGCGATCCCGAACGCAACCGTCTTGAAAGGTACCCACGGCGAGGCCAAACAAGTCGTCGATTTCATCCTCGATCATTTTGACAGCACGGTAATTAAACATTGACAAACACTATGACGAAGTTGTACAAGTCAAAAGACTTGATGAGTGGTTCTGGGTGATGTCTTAGGAGTGAGATATGACTGAGATAAGAAACCAGCCTTTACCGCGCGCGAGGCAAGAACGGCTCGTGGTCAGAGAGCTTTCGGGCGAGTTGTTAGTGTACGACCTGGATCGCAACAAAGCCCACTGTCTGAACCAGACGGCCGCCCTGGTTTGGAAACGCTGTGACGGTCAAACGAGTATCGCCGAGATGTGCAGAGTGCTTGAACAGGCAACGGGAGCGCCCGTTGAAGAACAAGTAATCTGGTTCGCGTTGGATCAATTCACGAGGGACCACCTGCTGGAGAAGCGAGTTAACCGGCCCGCCGACGTCCATCGGTTATCACGACGTGCACTCATACAGAGAGTCGGTCTTGCTGTTTCCATACCGTTGGTTGTTTCGGTCGTTGCACCTACCGTCTTCGCCTCAGCGAGTTGTACACAACTCTGCCCGGGCGGTTTAGGCCAGTGTGCGGTCCCGGGCTGCCAGGGCTCATGTTCGGGCATTCCGCTTACATGTGGGCCATAATACGTTTAGTGCTCGCCTTGTAGGTTGTACTTAAGCCACCCATGGCGAACCAGACATCGAAGAGTAAGCTGGTCGCGAGCCTGCTTTCTCACTCCTGGCGTGACTCCGCTTCACCACCGCAGCTTTCTGATGACGAGCTAGCAGGAATAACTCCTCTGCTTCTCGGTTCCGGCGCCGGCGCGCTTGCGTGGCAGCGAATTCGCAATTCAACCTTGCGGGAGTCTCCTGCCGCGCTCGAGCTTCAGCAAGCCTACAAACTTCATGCAGTTCACGCCTCAGTCTTCGAAGATCGAATCAAAAAAGTCGTAACACTTCTTCGATCGGCTCACGTTGATCCGGTATTGATAAAAGGGTGGGCGGTTGCTCGCTTGTACCCGGACACGGGTTTGCGTCCCTATGGCGATGTCGATCTCTGCGTCCGGCGATCTGAGTACACTGCGGCCGCAGACGCGTGCGGCAGCCCTGAAGGTCAGAGATACATTGTCGATCTACACGACCGTTTTGACAGATCGGTCGGCCTAA
This sequence comes from Blastocatellia bacterium, assembly GCA_041497455.1. Lineage (GTDB taxonomy): Bacteria > Acidobacteriota > Blastocatellia > UBA7656 > UBA7656 > Onstottus_A. The sequence continues at coordinate 2,288 of JBGQGO010000539.1, forward strand.
GCACAGAAGAGCTATACGACCGCTCTCAGTTGTGTAAGCTGGGAGACGTCGAGGTGCGCGTGCCGTGTGCCGAGCACCATCTTCGGATCATGTCCTTGCACATGCTTCGACACGGAGCGTGGCGCCCTTTATGGCTGTGCGATATTGCGGTGGCGATCGAGACCCGGCCCGCGGATTTCGACTGGGATCTTTGCCTGGGCCGCAATAGAAAGACCGCAAATTGGATTGCGTGCTGCATTGTGCTCGCGCATCAGTTGCTCGGAGCGGAGGTGGGGGATACGCTGGTCGCGCATCGAGCGAAGAACTTGCCGAGTTGGCTGATATCCAATGTGCTAAAGCAATGGGAGACGCCTTACAGCATGTTGCAAGCGCCGGTGACTCACGCCGCGCCGATGGCTAAGTACATTCGCGACCCGCGCGGTTTGATTGCCGATCTTCGACGCCGATGGCCGAATCCGATCGAAGCGACGGTGTATGTGGGCGGGCCTTTTAATGAGTTGCCGCGATGGCCTTTTCAGGTTGGCGAGTGCGTCGGCCGAACCGCGAAGTTCATTGCGCGGTTGCCGAGGGCGCTGCGAGAAGGGCGGTAGCCTTGGACTGCGGCGGCGTCAGTAGAGTGTTCGTCGATCAGAATCTTGCCGCCGCTTTGGCTTGGCGGAGTGAGGAAATGGTGACGCGTCGGATCTTCGAATAGGCGGCGCAGTCCATACCGTCGATCCACGAAGGCTACAACTTTTCGTGGACGGGCAGGAGGTGCCGATGAGGGTGACGGGCGACAAGCCCGCGAAGTTTGATGCGGCGGACGGTGTGGAGTTCTACGGTGTGCGGATCAACAGCCCGTCGACTGATACGCACGTCTACTGGTCAGTTAGTGGCAGGGTCGCAGCAAGGACAGCCGATCACGAACGCCGGAAGCAACTCGACCTCGATGGCGCCGGCGGCATTTCCGTACACGGTCGAACGCCGCGATAAGGTAGTGTATTTCGCGGGGTTGAAGAATGGCGGCGGAGAGAAGTTCTTTGGGCCTGTGATGTTCAACGCACAGGCGGTGGATCAATCCCTACTAGAGGAGGCCAGCGTGGGCGCAACCGCTCGCGCTGGCCTCTTCAAGTGTTTCACCTGACGGTGACTGAGATACTTGTCGTTGCGCTGTTGCCGGCGGCATCGTAGGCGATGCATTTCAGCGTGTGAGCGCCTTTCGCAATCCCGTTTGTCTTCCACTTTACGGAGTAAGGAGTCTTCGAGCGGGATTCAAACAGCTTGTTGTCTGCGTAGAAATCGACCCGGGTCACCGCCACATTGTCGGTAGCGGTTACATTCACCTTAACTTCTGCTTTGACAAGCTCTCCGTTCTTCGGGGAGAGAAATGAAACTTTTGGAGAAGTGGTATCGGTGGCCTTCACGGTGACGGTGATCGAAACGCTCGCCGAGTTGCCGGCTTGATCGGCGGCTACGGCTGTTAGCTTATGCTTGGAGCCGGCCGCAAGCGAGGACGTGTCCCACGCGAACGTGTAAGGCGAAGCGGCGAGGACGCCGACCGGGTTCCCATCGGCGTAGAGACTAACTGAAGCCACCGCCGTGGTATCTGAAGCATTCACCTTGATGATCTCGCCCTGTGATTTTCCAACCTGACCGCCGTTCTTAGGCTGGAGAAAGCTAACCGATGGACGGGTGGCATCTCGAGAACCCACGGCAGTGACGGTGATCGAAGCACTCGCGGAGTTGTTCGCCTGATCTCCGGCGACGGCAATCAAAGTGTGTTGCGAGCCGATAGCAAACGACGACGTGTTCCAGGTGAACGTGTAGGGCCCGGCGGTGTACGCGCCTAGAAGCACGCCGTCCGCAACCAGGCTGACTGAGGTCAAGCTGCTGTTGTCTGACGCGCTGATCTGGATACTCGCGCTGGGCGAAATTCCTATCTGGCCGTTTGCCTGCGGCTGAACGAAACCAACAGATGGCGGCGTTGCGTCGAAGCCGGCCCTGATCGTAACGGCGGTAGAAATACTCGTGGTGTTTCCCGCT
>JBGQGO010000540.1:0-4295 GCA_041497455.1 Blastocatellia bacterium
AAGTCCAGCCCCTGCGCAGCGCACATCAATTCGATTGCAATGATCATCTCGACGTTCTTCACCACCTGAGCGAACTTCAACGCCGCAGTCATCCCCATGCTCACGTGATCTTCCTTGTTGCCGGAAGTCGGAAGGTTCGTCACCGAAGCCGGGTGCGCCAGCACGCTGTTCTCGGCTATGAGCGACGCGGCCACGATCTGCGCGACCATCATGCCGGAATTCATCCCTGGTTCGGGCGTAAGAAAAGCCGGCAGACCAGACAGATCCGGATTGACCAGCCTTTCAACGCGACGTTCCGATATCGTGCCAAGATCGGCGATCGCGATCGCTGCGTAGTCCAGCGTCAAGGCGATCGGTTCACCGTGAAAATTGCCGCCCGATAGCACCTCACCTGCTTCGGCAAAGATCAACGGATTGTCCGTTGCACTGTTGATCTCGATCTCGAGGATTCGCCGCGCGTGAGCCAGCGAGTCGCGCACTGCGCCGTGCACTTGGGGCATGCACCTGATCGCGTAGGCGTCCTGCACGCGTGGATCAACCAGATGGTCCCGGTGTGATTCTCGAATCTCGCTGCCATCGATCAACTGACGCAATCGCCGCGCGCTCTTGATCTGACCTGGGTGAGGACGAACGGCATGGATCTTGTGATCGAAGGCGACCGGCGTCCCGCGTAGCGCCTCCAGCGACATTGCGCCGGTCACGTCAGCCGCATCGGTGAGCCGCTCCGCATCGAGCAGCGCCAATCCCCCAACAGCGGTCATCGCTTGTGTGCCGTTCAGCAGCGCCAGTCCTTCTTTGGCTTCCAAGGCGAGCGGCTCGATGCCGGCCGCCTTGAGCGCATCGCCCCCATTCATTCGCTGACCACCTTGAACCGCGTCGCCTTCTCCGATAGCCACGAGCGCCAGATGAGCCAGCGGCGCCAAGTCACCCGACGCTCCAACCGAGCCGCGTGACGGGATCACAGGATGCACCCGAGCGTTGAGCATCCGAAGCAGAGTCTCGATGACCACAACGCGGCAGCCCGAGTAGCCCTTCGCCAGCACATTGGCGCGTTGAAGCATCATCGCGCGAACGACTCGTTCGGGAAGAGGGTCGCCGACGCCACACGAGTGCGAGCGAACCAGATTGACTTGAAGCTCGCGAAGCTTTTCTGGAGGGATAGTGACGTCGGCAAGCGCGCCAAAGCCGGTGTTTATTCCGTAAACGACTTCGCCGCGCGCGACGATGTCTTCAACGAAGCGGCGCGCTCTTTCAATGCGAGGCCGCGCGCTGCCAGCGAGTGACACTTCGGCGCCGTCCGCAACCGCAGCGGTTTGTTCGAGCGTTAGTGATGCGCCGTCAATCTCAACCATGTCGCCGGAAGCCTATTTGAGCAGATGTGAGAAGTCAAATCGCGGCTAACTCGAAGCACGAGGGCGTTTTCTTCTGGCAAGTTTGGAAAAAGCAGGAGTCATCTCAAATCAATTGCTGCGCGAATCCATTCGTTGACGTATAATAAACTCGATTTTGCGAGCACGACCTGATGTCGCTATCAAATCCGAATCTGTAAACACCTGGCTCCTTTGTAGCGTAGGCATTGAAATGTGGCCGAGGCGGCGAAAAGAGAAGAATCTAATTGAGTCTATGATGGCTGCGACCGCTCAGTCTGTTGTGATGGCTATGGGCCACGGCGATCTTAACGAGTGTTGGCGGCTCGACCAACGTTGCTTCTCGGATGGAGAAGCCTACGACCGCGAAACCATACGCTACCTTCTTTCTCATGCCCAGTCGGTTTGCCACAAAGTCATCGCTCCCGCCGATCAGATGATCGCCTTTGTCGTAGGAATGATCGAGCCCGACGGCACCGGCCACGTTGTCGCTCTGGGGGTTGCCCCCGAACATCGCCGTTACGGACACGGGCGGCGACTTATGTTCGAGGTCGAGCAAGGTTTTCTTCGACGCGGGGTATCGACCGTCCGGCTTGAAGTGCGCACTTCGAACGTAGTGGCACAACGGCTCTATCTGGATCTCGGGTACAGAATCGTGCGGCGTATGCCTCGCTACTACACGAGCGGCGACGACGGCTTCTTGATGGTTAAGAACCTCTCGTGAAGGAACGAGGATTGAAGATCGAGGATGGAAGATCGATTGAAGGAGATTTGTGATTTTTTATTTGCGATTTGTGATTTTTTATTTTGGCTCTTTCGCGGTGGATCCTCCTGTAGCCGCGTGCGCGATGCTCGATCCCAAATAGCAAATAAAACATCACAAATAAAAAATCGCAAATCTCCTTCAATCGATCCTCCATCTTCCATCCTCCGGTTCCCTTCCCTTGTCACTGTTCGACCCAATCCTTTAATATCTCGCTCTCGATCACGGTCTAATCAAGAAGAACCTGGATGGAATTCAACCTGCGCACAACCGCATTCCTATTGGCTTCAATCCTCGCGCTGGGCGCATCAAGCTGCAAGACCCCGCAGACCAATGGCAATCGACAGGGCGTGACCGGAGCCACGCCAAAGCCGGCGAAATGGGTTGCGCAATACCGATCGCCGGCGTCCCTCAACTATTCCGGAGTCAACCTGGCCGTGTTCTTTTACAGTGGGATTTCGGTCGTGTCTCCGAGCGTTGTGTTTGTCTGCGGCGACACCCCGAACCCGAAGGGCGCTGACGAGAGAGTCGGCGTGATTCTTCGAACCACCGACGGCGGACAGCACTGGACTGACACCCCGGTCGAACTGCCGGGCGTTCACATCCCTATTTTGAACTCGATCCATTTCATAAGCCCCGACGTGGGCTGGGCTGTGGGAGTCGATTCCGGGGGAGACGGGGTCGTCCTCAAAACAACAGACGGTGGCTCGTCCTGGGCGGTGACCAGGTTAACGCAGAAGCAAACGCCCATCTCCGTCTTCTTCACTGACGCCGACTCAGGGTGGATCGGCGGCTCAACCCCGCTGCTTGGCGAAGAGGAAAGCATCGGCGGACCGAGCGCCATTTTGGCAACAACAGACGGCGGCCACACATGGCATCCACAGTACAATGTTCCGCTCTCGATCCTCCGCGTTTTCTTTGTCGATAAGATGAACGGATGGGCGTCTGGCACAAAGGGAGTCATCTACAATACGACGGATGGCGGACGCACGTGGGATAAGCAGCGCACTGAGATCGAAGCGGGCGACGGCCCCGTCGACTTCGCCGGTGAAGGCGTAAAACAGTTCGCGATCCGCGGACTGCAGTTCATCGACAAGGACCATGGCTTCGCGGCGGCTACTGCCAGCGAGCAACAAACAGGCCGTATGCTCGTCACTTCCAACGGCGGCGCGGCGTGGCGCAGGCAATGGATGGTTACCGGCGCCGGTGTCCGCGATGTGTTCTTCTTGACTCCAAATGAAGGGTGGGCGCTGACGGATCAAGGGCCTTACATCAATCACACGGTTGACGGGGGCCGATCGTGGTTGAGCGAGCCAAAAGTGTTCGAACAGGATGTCGTGCTGTCAAAATTGGCAGGCGCTGATGCCGAGCACGTATGGGCGGTCGGCGGCGGCGCGATTTTCTTTCGGGTGAGCGATTGATCGTCGCTTGAGCCGTGGAAAGGTCACCGGGCAAGTACGGGCTAGTGGCTTTCGTGCGTAGCGATCGGGTTCAACCAATTGCTTACCGCGTAGCGGCGATTGCGTTTCATTTGGATCGGAACTCTTTTGCAGTTCGGCTCAACCTGGAGAATCTCAATGCATCATTTCGATGGTTCCCTTTTCCGAAGGCAGATCGCCGTCACTTTGCTGGTCGCCTTCGTTCAGGCGGCAAGTAGTTTCGCACTCACGAATCCGGCAGCGACTCAACGCAACCGGCGCTCGAATCAGTCCACTGCAAAGGCGGTTGTCCCCACGCCCCGCGACGTGATCGGATTCACGCCCGGAGACGATCGCAAGCTTGCCTCTTGGGCGCAACTCGTTGACTACTTCAAACACCTTGAGCGCGCGAGCGATCGCATCAAATTTCAAGAGCTCGGCAAAACAACGCTCGGGCGGCCGTTCGTCCTGGCGACGATCTCATCGCCCGAAAATCTCGCCCGCCTAGAACGTTTCAAAGAGATTCAACGCAAGCTTGCAGACCCACGCACTTTCAACAGCAACGACTCCGAAGCAGAAAAGCTTATCGCCGAAGGCCGCACGATTGTGCTGATCACGTGTGGGGTTCATTCGACTGAGGTCGGCGGCAACCTGGTGTCGATGAACATCGCTTACAAACTTGCGTCGGATGATTCACCGGAGACGCGCGAGATACTTGACCGCTGCATCGTGCTGCTTGTGCCTTCG
>JBGQGO010000541.1:0-4295 GCA_041497455.1 Blastocatellia bacterium
AAGCCAGCGGAAGCATACGATACGAACTTCCGCCTGAAGGCCGAACTACGAACTCGCTCCCTGGGCTGCTCAGCGGCTCAGCGGTTAATGACTTCTTTCGTAGCATAGACTTCAGTCTGTGTGTTGTCCCCAGGCGCAGACTAAAGTCTACGCTACCAGGTGAACGTCTCTAAGCAAGTCCTTTGCGTTTGCGGATGAACCACTCGCCCGCCGCAAGGCTCACCACCAGAAGAAAGTTTATCGGCATATCCCACAGGTCATAGCTCACCTTGATTGAACCCGCGCCTTCTTTGTGAGTGATGTCGTCCATCAGCTTGTCCACCTGAGCGGGTGAGTAGTAGCCTCCGCCCGTTTCATTTGCAATGCGTTTGAGCAGCTCGCGGTTCTGGGCCGCATCGCGCGCTTCGCGGTTGAGCGGGCCAACAATGAAACTCGTTTGCGCGGGCGCGAGCAACGCGGTCTGCTTCGAGCCCGCCCGCCGCGCAGTGACTTCGACGCGATACAAGCCATCCTCCTGAGGATGAAACGCAGTTGCGTAGCCTTCGAAGCCGCCTTCCACCGTTTGCTTCATTGGAACATCGACGGCGCTCCCCGACGGAGTTGTGATATGAGCCGACACGGTTGCATCGTTGATCTTGATGAACTTCTCATCGGTGACTTCAGCGCGGATTCGCACCTGCTCGCTTGTGCCGTAGAAGCTTCGTTCGGTCGACGCTTCTACCGGACTCGGCGCCGACTCGACCGCGTAGCGCATCAGATTGCGCCAGAAGGTTTCAAACGATTTGTCTTTGGATTCAAGCATCATTCGCCATCGCCAGGTGTCCGAGGCGAGCAGCGCCATTGTTTTTCCACGCCCATACCTCTCTTCAACGAGCAGCGGGGCGACTCGATTCTTTTCTTTCGTGCTGCGCGCTTCGAGTATCACCGAAGCGCCGGGCTTTGTCTCGGTGATGACTTCGGGCAGCGAGATCGCGGGCATCTGTTCCCACGCCTTCGCGTTGGCGTCGGGCTGGTCAACCAATCGAGCGGCTGGGTGATCCCGGCCTCGCTCGGCCGGCGCGGCCTTGAAGGTCTGGCTCTCGGCGGAAGTCTCCTTCACGCCGTTAAGGTATATAGGCAACAAATCGGCGAGCGGCGTGTTTCCGTACCCGCCGGTGTTGAACGCCTTCGGTCCGCCAAGCGCCAGCAGCGCGCCGCCCCGGCGAAACACAAACTGTTCTACTGCCTTCAACTGGTCGAAGGTGAAGAACGTCGCCTCGACGCTCCCGATCATCAGGGCGTCGTACTTGAAAAGCTCTTCTTCGGACTTTGGAAAACCGTTCACAAGCTCGTCGGCGTTCTCGATTCCCTGTCGATAGAACTTGCCGTCGGCCGATCGCAAAACCGAAACGAGCACGATGTTCTTCTCTTCGGCGACCGACTCGCGCAGCTTGGCGTATTCCCATCGAGGCTCGCCTTCGATGTAAAGGATTCTCGGCTTCCGGTCGACTACGTCGATGACGAGCTGCTGCGAGTTGTTGTCCGGAACGGGATCGTCGTCAGCCGGTCTTGCTGTAAGCGTGTAGCGGTGAAGCCCCGGCGTGGATGGAGTGAATGTCACGCGGGCGACGGTCGTAGCATCGCCCTGAACCGGAATTTCTTGCGAGCGCAGCAGGCGATTGTCTTCGGCGAGATCGACCGTGATGCTCTTCCGCGAGCCGCTTGCCCTGATGAGCAATTCAGAAGTAACCGGCGATCCGGCGAGCGCCCGCCGCGGAGCCGTTGCGCGAACCAATTCAACGTCGCCGTCGAGGCTCTCGGGTCCAATACCGATCGCGTAAACAGGCAACCCGCGCGATCTCAGATTCGCAAGCGTAGTCGAGAGGCTGCTCGAACGATCCTCGCCGCTGGCGCCGGCGTTGTTTGCGCCGTCGCTGATCACGATGACTCCCGACATAGGCAAGCCTGCCGATTCGCGCGACGCTTGATCGAGAGCTGACGTGAGGTTTGTTTCGTCGCCGCTTCCTGAAAGCTCGGCCGCGTTCTGGACCCTCTCGGCGGTCGCGGCGAACTTGTAGGGGCGAAGCTTGAACTTATCGGCAAGCGCCGAATAGAACGCGCTGTTAGCGGACATCAGTTGCTTCAGCGCATCCAGCCGCGTGTGGCTGGCTTCATCTGGAAGCTTCATGCTGGATGAATCATCCATCAGCACGGCGACGTAGCTCGATTGCGGGATGATCGACGGCACGACAATGACGGGCCGCATAACGCAGAAGAGGATCACTGCTACAAGCGCGCAGCGAAGAGCGATCAGCGCCACGCGCCAACGCAACCTTAGCCTTACCGAGGGAACCGCGTACAGGAAGTAGGCTAGCGAGGCGAGGCCCGCCACCAGCGCAACGATTAACAAAACCGAAGGCCGCGCGCCGAAACTGAACTGGCTCTTTGAGAAGAGCGCCTGCCTGTGATTGAACAGAAAACTTACAACCTGTTCCAAGAATCAACTCCTGTTATGAGTGCGCTCTCCGTCACGATGACCATGTGCGATAGAGTCATTCTAATTGTTTGGGCTCGATGCCGCAAAAGATTGTGATGCCGAAGGGCTCTACACGACCTGAGGCTCGAACGGATGCAGTCCGTGCCTCACCCAGATACCCCGTGAGCGAACGATGCTGAGGCGGTTGAGACGAAGGGCACTGACTGTGGCGCGCCCGATGGCTGTTCGGCCGATCATGCGAGTGAAGGTGGGGCTCCAACGAAAGTGATCTTCCCATTTGTCAGTGCGCGGGTTGAAGAGGCGAACGATGCGACCCGTACGCCGATCGCGAACTTCGGTGCGGGCTTGCTTGTAGTTATTGCACCAGAAGCAGCAGAAGCAAAGGTTGCCGAAATCGCTCGCGCCGCCTTTGGACTCGGGGATGATATGGTCAACAGTGAACTCGTGACCCGTGTAGTCCATAAATGAGTGGCAGTACTCACACAGACTCCGCGCTCGCTCGCGGACGCGCCGGCGAAGCGCCGATGAGAGTCGGCTCATACACGGTCCATAACTACGGCGCGGCGGAGCATGATCCGATCAGCCTCGCTCAGCAAGGCATTCAGTTCGCGCCGCTCGGCTCGCGAGAGGCGACGACGCTTGCTTTCGGCCAGCAACTCCTCGGCCCGCGTCTGTTTCTCTTTGGCAAGCCTATAGTCCGGCCCCAACGCGTCAAGCTTCTTGCCGATGGTGCGCCCGCGCCACTGGCGGGCACTGACGATGACAGCGTATGTCTCACCGCCACGCTCAATGATGCATACTTCGTCCTCATTGACCGTACGGTCAAGGATATCAGGCAGGTGCTTCTGAAGCTGCCGGACAGTGACATTCATGCTCATAGGACGTCGCCCCTGTTCGAGCATTCTAGACGGCGGTGGAGGGGAAATCAAACGAAGGTATTTGTTCGTAGGCCAATGTAGGAGCTTCGCTTGTCGTAGGTAATGCTCGAAGAGTGGACGATGGAAGCACAAGCAATAAGTGCCGCAACCTGGCGGAAATAGTCTTCGATCATCAACGCACCGTGGCTTGCTCAAGGGCCTGGCGCTGTGTTTCGAGTAATCGGTACGTCTTGATTTCACCAGCCCATTCGATGAAATCCAGGTTCTCTTCGACTTCCAGCGCTTCAAAGCGGCGCTGGAACTCTTCCGAGGAGAAACCATACTGTTGCTCGAAGCCGCGCAATCGCTCACTTGTCCGCTGCAACCCCAGTTCCAGCATGCGCAATTCGGTTCGAACGGCTGATTCGATCAATGGCTTGAGCGGCGTCGAGGCATCAGTTGTGACCGTGATTCGCTGGCTCATGAATTCCGTTCTCCAGGTGCTGTTATGCCCTGATCGTACCACGAGCTTGACACAACGGCGACACGATTAAGTATTGGTGAGCGGTATTATCGGAGGCTAATCGTTGCCGTCAACCCATCCGTCTTGGGGTCTTGATAGCCCGTCACATAGCAATGATCGAATCCAACTGTGACTATTCAGAAAAAAAAGTGAATAAGTCTCTCGCTGTTTTCCGTCCAAGGTCTTGAGAAGATATTCAAAGATATTCAATGAATCCTAATGTCAGACAAGAAGCAGCGCGGCTAGATAGCGGCCGGTCCTCGCTTTGTGATTCAAGTCAGTCGGGTAAAGGAGATCGAAAAATGCAACGACAAAACGTCTTCAGCTTGATCCGCTCTTCGCGTGTTCTGTGGATCAGCCTGCTCGTCGTCATGTTGGGCGGGCTGCTTAAACCGGAGGCGGCGGTTCAACCCGTTTCGTTTGGGGCGAAGACCGACTT
>JBGQGO010000542.1:0-4276 GCA_041497455.1 Blastocatellia bacterium
CTAAAGTGACTTTTGGACCGGTTAGAGGACGCCATCTGAAACCTCGCTGATCATCCTCGTTCACGGGTTGGTCTGATCTTCGACGGATGCGGCAGGAGACTTTCCAACAGCCGGTAGCGTTTGACGGCTTCGGCTAAGGCGTCTTTTCCATCGGGCGTCAGTTCGTAGTACTTTCGCGGCGGCCGCTGTTCGCGCTGAGCGATGCCGGCCTTTTCCCATTTGGAATCAATGAGGCCGGTCTGCTCGAGCCTTCGCAACGCGGGGTACACGGTTCCGCTCGGCAGTCCCGTGATATCCATAATGTCGAAGCCGTATTGATAGCCGTTGGCGAGCGCTTGCAGGATGACCGCCGTCGAATGAGATAGAAACGCTTTCGGACTCATCAGCCCTCCTTTCACATCTAAGTAGGATGCTAGTTATATAGAATGCTACATAGGGTTGTCAAGAAGAGTTCGAGGAGCGTCAGTTTCAAAGGTGAAGAAGGGGCTTGCACACGGCCACGAAGATGTGGTAAAAAAGAACAACTGAAAGCAGCAATTGAGGTGCCTCCTCAATTCCTGAAGTGAGCGGAATGGTAGAGGACGAGAAGCTGGATGTGCAGATCTCGTCCTCTTTTTTTTCTTCAAGAACCCTTCCGACGCTAAGACAGCTACAATTCACTCGCGAGGTGGCGCGGCTCGCGTTCGCCGGCAAACCGGCCGACGAAATCCACCTTCGAACTTTCGCTTGCGAACATGATGAAGGGCATTTGCGGCTTGTAGCTCGAGGCTCATATAATCGCCTGCGAAGAATGTCAACTCACCGCAATCGGACCACGAGCGACTCACATTCGGCCTCCGCCACTGAGCGCGCAGGTCCCTGGACGACAGCGAACCTACTAACCTTTTTTCGGATCGCTCTTATGTTTCCATTTTTATACCTCGTCGGCGAAGGACGTTTCGGGGTCGCGCTCGCGGTTTTCTTCCTCGCAAGTCTTACTGATTTCGCTGATGGGTACGTCGCTCGAAGATATAAGCAGCAATCTAGACTGGGCCGGTTCCTGGACCCACTTGCCGACAAACTGCTCACAACCGCCGCTTTCGTTGTTATGGCAATACCCCACCAGGGATTCCCTTCGATTCCAGTCTGGCTGGCGGCAGCAGTGGTTGGGAGGGACGTAATGATCGTCCTTGGCTCACTGGTTGTCTATCACTTGACGAAGTTCAAGGACTTCAAGCCAACCCTGTTAGGAAAGATCAACACACTCGTAGAACTCGGCCTGATCGTGTGGTTTCTGGTCTTTCACACTACGGGCAAACTCACCTTCCTTTTGCCCTTTCTCTACGGGATAGTGCTCGCGTCCCTCGTCGTTTCCGGAGCCGAATACATCGTCCAAGGCGTGGGCATCCTAAGAGAGCATCGCAGAAGCGCCAAAGCTCAGCGGTAGCCGGCTCAAATAACCGAATCTTCATCCCTGATCCAAACTGGAGCCGCGCAGACCGATCAAAGCTAGAATTGTTGAGGCGGTGATCCATAAAAAACTTGACAGCGTCGCGCTCAGATATTAAGATTCAGACTCGGATTTCAACTTCCCGGAGGCATTTAAGAATGAGCAAGATTATAGGAATTGATCTCGGTACAACCAACTCAGTTGTTGCGGTGATGGAGGGTGGCGAGCCGATGGTGATCAATAACTCGGAGGGTGCGCGGACCACGCCTTCCGTTGTTGCATTCACCAAGGACGGCAACCGCCTGGTCGGGCAGGTTGCAAAACGCCAGGCGGTCACCAATCCCGAAAACACGGTCTACTCGATCAAGCGTTTCATGGGTCGCCGCTTTGACGAGGTGAACGAAGAGATGAAGATGGTGCCATATAAGGTCACCAGGGCCGGCAATGACGTCAGGATTTTTGCCGGCGACAAAGAGTGGTCTCCGCCGGAAATCTCCGCGATGATTCTCCAGAAACTCAAACAAGCCGCCGAGGACTATCTTGGCCACAAGGTGACTCAGGCAGTCATAACAGTGCCGGCTTACTTCAACGACTCCCAGCGCCAGGCTACCAAGGACGCGGGGAGAATCGCCGGCCTCGAAGTAATGCGCATAGTAAACGAGCCGACCGCGGCAGCACTCGCTTATGGGCTCGATAAGAAAAAGGACGAGACGATCGCGGTGTTCGACTTCGGCGGCGGAACCTTCGACATCTCGATTCTCGAAGTAGGCGAGGGCGTTGTCGAGGTGAAGTCTACAAACGGAGACACTCACCTGGGTGGAGACAACATCGATCAGCGGGTCATCGACTGGATCATCGAGGAATTCCGCAAAGATCAGGGCATAGACCTCTCGAAGGACAAGATGGCCTTGCAGCGGCTGAAGGAATCCGCGGAGAAAGCAAAGATCGAGCTTTCGTCGACGATGGAGACGGAGATTAATCTGCCGTTCATCACAGCCGACCAGGCAGGTCCGAAGCATCTGGTCATGAAGCTAACTCGCGCGAAGTTCGAACAACTTGTCGAGGACATTCTGCAAAGAACGATTGGTCCTTGCCGCGCTGCGCTCGAGGACGCGGGACTCAAGACCGACAAGATCGACGAAGTTGTGCTGGTCGGCGGATCGACTCGCATACCGAAGGTCCAGCAGATGGTGAAAGAGTTCTTTGGACGCGAGCCCCACAAGGGAGTGAACCCCGACGAAGTAGTTGCCGTCGGTGCGGCGATTCAGGCCGGGGTGCTCGGCGGGGAAGTGAAGGACTTGCTTCTGCTCGACGTCACACCGCTCAGTCTGGGCATCGAAACGCTTGGCGGCGTCTTTACCAAGTTGATCGAGCGCAACACCACCATCCCGACGCGCAAGTCAGAAATCTTCTCGACGGCGTCCGACAGTCAGACCTCCGTAGAGGTTCACGTGCTTCAGGGCGAGCGCTCGATCGCAACGCAGAACCGCACGCTCGGCAAGTTCCATCTGATAGGTATCCCGCCCGCGCCGCGAGGCGTTCCACAAGTCGAGGTGACCTTCGATATCGACGCAAACGGCATCGTGAACGTCTCTGCAAAAGACCTGGGCACGGGTCGCGAACAGAAGATCACGATCACTGCTTCCTCGGGGCTTGCGAAAGATGAGATAGACAAGATGATGCGGGACGCGGAATCGCACGCGGAGGAAGACCGCCTGGCTCGCGAGCGCATCGAAGCACACAACAAGCTCGACGGAATGATCTACTCGACGGAGCGCACGCTGTCTGAACATCGCGACAAGGTTGACGCTGCAACAGTGAGCGAGATCGAAGCGGCAGTTGTCGAGGCGAAGGGCAAGCTTGATTCGAGCGAGGCCAGCGAGATCAACGCTGCTTACGACCGCCTCGTCAAGTCGTCGCACAAGCTGGCTGAGATCATGTACCAGCAAGCTTCGTCGCAGGCGGCGGGCCAACCGGGCGGCGACACCGGCGCTTCAGGTGCGGCTGCCGGAAGCGGCCCAAGCGGCGATGACACCGTTATAGATGCCGACTTCGTCGATGTTGATGATGACAAGAAGAAGTAGGGAGTGAAACGTGACGCGTGAAACATGAGGCGTGAAGCGTGAAACGTGAAACGTGACCCGTGAAACGTGATTCGTGATAACAATCTGGGTCACGCGCGTCACGTTTCACGCATCACGTTTCACGGGTCACGCATCACGTTTCACGCGTCACGTTTCACGTATCACCCATCACGGATCAAGAGTCACCCTCTATGCAAGGTCCTGACTACTACAAGCTGCTAGGTGTGCCGCGCAGCGCGAAGGCCGATGACATAAAGAAGGCCTATCGCAAGCTCGCGCGGCAGTGTCACCCGGACGTCAATCCTGGAAACACGAATTCCGAAAATCGCTTCAAAGAAATCTCGGAGGCGTTCGAGGTTCTCTCTGATCCGAAGAAGCGCGAGATCTACGACAGCTACGGTTACTATTCCGAGCAAGCGGCCAACGCAGGCGCTCGAGGTCCCGTTTTTGATTTTGCCAACTTCGGAGCCGCCAACTTCCGGGACATATTCTCTGAGATCTTCAGCAACGTCAGACCTCAGTCAGCGCAAGCCCGCCGCCCCGCGCGCGGCAGCGACTTAGAGTATGCGCTTGGTGTTACATTCGAACAGGCGATGCAGGGCGTGACGACCAAGATCGAAGTCGATCGAAGCGAGATCTGCGTTGCTTGTCAGGGGCTCGGTGAGACGGCCCTCCGCACCGCTGTCTGCTCCGCTTGCAACGGCAGCGGCCAACAGACCAGACGGATCGGCGGAGCTTCAAAGTGCGCTTCCTGCGGCGGCTC
>JBGQGO010000543.1:0-4263 GCA_041497455.1 Blastocatellia bacterium
AATCAGGCGGTCCATTGCGACGCTTGGTCCAAAGGCTGCTGAGATCGTCGTGCTCAAGTACTTTGAAGGGCACAGCAATCTCGAAATCGCCGAGATGCTCGGCACGTCTCAGATGGTAATCGGCGTGCTGCTGCATCGGGCGCGGACCAGGCTTCGCAAAGAAATCGCCAAGTTCATGGAGGGACATCATGAAGCGCAGTAATAAAGAGCTTAACGACATTCTTGACCGGGCCACGGCCGGGATCCGCAGCGAGCGGGTGGATCAGTCTGTGGTCGAGAGCGCAGCGGAGCGCGTGAGGGCGAAGCTGTCTAACGAGCACGCGACGGCCAGCGCGCCCGCTGCGCACGTCGAACATATTCGGAACTGCGGCGACTTCCAGACGCTCATACCCGAGTACTTGAGCGGGAGCTTGTCGCCGGCCCGCTCGCTTCTGTTGGAAGATCACACACACGAATGCATTCCGTGCCGCAAGGCGCTCAAGGAAGCACGATACGGAGTGGCAGCCGTTCCGGCCGGGCCAGGTGCGTCGAAGCCTTGGGCTTCGCGCCGCACGGTTGTGAGATGGGCGATCGCCGCCGCGGTCATCGTCGGGATTGGCGTTCTATCGTTGACGTACGAGCGCTTCTTAACCGGCGGCGGCGACGCATTTCACATGGTCGTGCACGCGATGGACGGCCAGGCGTATCTCGTCTCCGACGCCAATACCGAAGGGCTCGCGGTCGGCCAGGAGATCAAGCTTGGCGACAAGGTGCGCACGGCCAAAGACGCCGGCGCCGTAGTGAAATTGCCTGACGGCTCGCTGATCGAGATGCGAGAGCGCTCTGAATTCTCAGTGACGGACGGCGAGCAGGGAACGACCATTCATCTGGATCGCGGCAACATCATCGTGCAAGCCTCGAAGCAGACGCGGTTGCGTCATCTCTACGTTCAGACTGACGACTGTCTGGTCTCGGTGATCGGGACGGTGTTCTCAGTGAACAACGGGACGAAGGGATCGCGCGTGTCGGTAGTCGAGGGCGAAGTCCACGTGGAACACGGCGGCAAACAAGATGTGCTCCATCCCGGCGATCAGGTCGCGACGACCGCGAGCATAGAACGCGTTCCGGTGAAGGACGAGATTGCCTGGAGCCGCGACGCCGCGCGCTACAGGCAGATGCTCGCCGAAGTGGCTGCGCTGCGCAAAGAGATCGACGAGCGAGTGGCTCGGCCTGGCGTAAGGTATTCGACTCGATTGCTCGATATGACGCCGGACGACACGGTCTTCTACGTCGCGATTCCGAACCTGACCGAGACGTTGGCCGAATCGAACAAGATCATTCAGGAGCGATTGGCTCAGAACCCTGAGCTTAGCCAGTGGTGGGACAAAGAGCAGGCTTCGTCACGCGGCAAGCAGGAGTGGGACCAGGTCGTCTCGAAGATCGCTGAGTTCGGCGAGCAAATCGGAGACGAGATAGTCGTGACCGCGCAGCTTGCCAGGACGGGCAAGGGCGAGCCGGATGGCCCACTCGTGTTGACGACGCTGAAGAATCCGGGCTCGTTCCGCTCATACGTCGAAGGTCAATTGTCGATACTGAGCGTGAACTCGAAGAAGACTCCGGGCATTCGGTTCGTCGATGATCCGATGAACGAAATGAAAACGGCCGCCGCGAACACGCCGAGTGAACTGTACGTCTGGATCAACGGCGACGTGCTCGCTGCCTCGCCCAAGATCGAGTTTCTACAACGTGTGGAAGCAAGCGCGAAAACAGCGAGCGCGGGCCAATACTCTGAAGGCTCATTCCGCTCGCGGATCGCCGATATCTATCGCGACGGAGCGGGCTTCATTATCGCGGCCGACCTGCAGAAGTTCATAGCTCAGTCGAAGGGCGACGACGCCAAGACAAACGCCGCGCTGGATCGATTGGGCGTCAGGAACTTGAAGTACTTCATCGCCGAGATCAAGGAAGAGCAAGGCAAGTCGTTCAACCGCGCGACGCTGAGCTTCAGCGACACGAGCCACGGGATGGCGTCGTGGCTGGCGTCGCCCGGGCCGATGGGAGCTCTGGAGTTCATCTCGCCCGACGCCACCGTGGTTGCGGCGTTCGTGGTGAAAGACCCGGTCGCTTTGGTAGACGATCTGATGAGCGCGCTGAACGCCGTTGATCCGAAGTTCAGCGAGCACCTCGGCCAATTCCAGAACGAAACAGGGCTCAATATTCGGGACGACTTCGCGAAGCCGCTTGGCGGGGAGTTCGTGTTCGCGGTGGACGGTCCTCTGCTGCCGACGCCTTCGTGGAAGATGGTGTTCGAGGTTTACGATCCGGCGCACTTGCAGCAGACCTTCGAGCGAGTGGTAGAGAAGATGAACGAGCTGGCCGCCCGCGAAGGCAAGAAGGGTTTCCAGTGGGATCGCTCCGAGTCGGGAGGCCGAACGTTCTACACTCTGAAGTCGATCGACTTCGGCCTCGAGGTGAGCTACACCTACTCGAACGGCTATTTGATTGCGGGGCCGAGCCGCGCGCTTATCGACCGTGCAGTGAAGTATCACGATCAGGGCTACACGCTGTTGCACTCGCCCCGGTTCGTGGCTGCGTTGCCGGAAGACAAGCAAGCCAACTTCTCGGCGCTGATCTATCAGAACCTGGCGCCGGTGCTGGGCGGGATCGCGAAACGTGTGGGAGGTGCTGCCAGCGGCTTGCCAGAAGAGCAGCGGAGGAATTTTAGCTCGCTGGTCGGGGGGCCGGTGCTCGCCTACGCATACGCGCAAGGCGATCACATATCGTTCGCGCTGAACGGCGAAGAAGGACCGATCGGATTGAAGCCTTCGAACTTGATCGGCATGCCGGGATCGTTCGGGTTGAGCAATATCATCCAACATTCCGTGCGTTGATAAAGCAGCGCAGTTTTGTTCGCTTCAAACGCCAGCCGTTGGGAACTCAGACCCAACCGCTGGCGTAATGTTTTGAGACTTGGGAACCACATTCACTCAGGAAATTAGAATCAAAGCTGCGGCGGGAAGGTTGATCTTCCGCGAACTCGGGGACAAGATATCACCCGGCGCCAGGATCAAATGAACCAAGACGACTGAGCGACTGACTCGATGGACAATGCGCTACAACAAACTCCCGAACCGATGCCCGCGGTCGCGGTCTTACCCAAGGCGCCAGAGCTTGTTCCGGCGGCTCCGGTGATTGAACTCGACGGATTGAGCGTGACGTTTGGCGGACGGCCGATACTAAGAGACCTGCACGGCGAGCTGCGCGGAAGAGCGATCGGACTGTTGGGACCGAACGGCGCGGGCAAGACGACCCTGATTCACACGCTGCTGGGATTTCACTCACCGTCGTCCGGCACAGCTCACATCTTTGGGCGCGACATTCGCAACGACGCAAAACAGATTCGAACGCAGATCGGCTACATGCCGGAGCGCGATTCGTTCATCGCCAACATGAGTTGCGTTCACTTCGTCCGTTTGATGGCCGAGCTTTCGGGTTTGCCCTCGGAAGCCGCGCTGGAACGCGCACACGAAGCGCTGTTCTACGTGGGCTTGGGCGAAGCGCGCTATCGCAATGTCGGAACGTACTCGCTCGGGATGAAGCAACTCGCCAAGCTCGCGCAGGCGCTTGTTCACGGGCCGCGATTGATCTTTCTCGATGAGCCGACCAACGGGCTCGATCCGCCTGCTCGGCAGCGAATGATCGAGCTCATTCGCCAGATTCGCGACAGCGGCAAGGCGCACATACTCCTTTCGTCTCACTTGCTGAGGGACGTCGAAGAGTGCTGCGAAGAAATCTTGATCATCAAGCAGGGACGGATCGCGGTCTACTGCAACCTTGAAGATGAGCGCAAATCGAATCTCAAATTCCTCGAGATCGAAACGCGCGGCGAACGCGAAGCCTTCGTTGAAGCTATCGCGACGCTCGGGTGCGAATACGCGCTTACGAGCGAGCGCCGGCTGAAGCTGGTCCTGCAGAATGGTGTCGAGATTCGCGACCTCTATCGCATCGCCGGCGAACAGAAGGTTCAGATTCGCCGGCTCAACTTCAAGCGCGACTCGCTCGAAGACATTTTCTTGAAGGCAATGGAGGACGGCAATGGCGGTCTATGAGCACACCTACAAACCGTACGCGGGACCGCTGACGCCTGAATGGTCGCGCTTCCTGGTTATCCCTCGGCACGCGTATCGCGACGTCTTCGGCTCGAAGCTGTTCACCGGTTTCTTCGCGTTATGCTTCGTGTGCCCGCTGGTGATGGCGATACTGATTTACTTGCATCACAACCTG
>JBGQGO010000544.1:0-4257 GCA_041497455.1 Blastocatellia bacterium
ACGTAGCGGCGACACGCGCGCGTGATCTGCTCGTCGTGTCCGCGGTCGGCGATGCGCGCTATGACGATCGGTGGCTTGGAGCGCTCAACCCGGCGATCTTTCCGCCGGCGGATCGCAGCTTCGTTCCTGAGAGCAATCATCCGGCGGGCTGCCCGCAGTTCGGCCCCGATAATTGTCTTCGGCCCAATGGAGTAACGAGGCCAAAGGGTTCCGTCACGCCCGGCCAACACCAGCCGGAAGCTGGTAAGCATCGAGTCGTTTGGTGGGATCCGTCACTGCTGGAATTGGGTAAGCAGGAAGACGTCGGGTCGCGGCTCAACAAGCTGATAGCAGCCGACGACGGGGCTACTCGGTCGCAGGCCGGCATTGAGTCTCATCAGGAATGGCAGCAGGAACGGACTCGGGTTCGCGAAGAGGCAAGCACGCCCACTCTGAGAGTCATCACCGCGACTGAGCACGCGCTTGCAATGGCTGCGACGGTCGAAAAGCCAAAGGAAGCAGCGCCCGAAGTGATCATCGAATCCGTCGGCATAGACTTCTCGCGCCCGCACGGGAAACGCTTCGGGACTCTTGTTCACGCCGTGCTTTCGGTTGTCGATCTGAATGCCGACGCCAATGGCGTGCAAGCAGTCGCCGATCTACAGGGCCGCTTGCTGGGAGCTACATCAGAGGAGATCACCGCCGCAACCGAGACGGTGAGCCGCGCGCTTGCTCATCCGCTTATGAAGCGCGCCGCAGCAGCTTCGCTCGCAGGCCGCTGCAGGCGCGAGACTCCCGTCGCGATGCAGCTCGAAGATGGGCTGCTTGTCGAGGGAAAAGTGGACCTGGCATTTCTCGATGAAGCCGAGCCAGGCACCTGGACTGTCGTTGATTTCAAAACCGACTTCGAGATCGAAGGAAGGCTGGACGAGTATCGCGAACAGGTCGCGTTGTATGCTCTAGCGATCTTGCGAGCAACCGAGCTGGGCGCTAAAGCCGTGCTTCTCAGACTCTAGTGGCCTGTTAACATGCGATTCACTAGTGAAGGAGATTTATCCGCGCAAATCCGTCGAATCAGTGTCATCCGTGGTCTATGCACCGCTGGAATGTTAGTCTGGCGAAGTCAACAGACCGCGGATGACACGGATTTAACGGATTCGCACGGATTTGGTACTGACGATGAAAGGTAACATACAAATTCCTGAATTGAATGCTGGAGAGGAAGTCTGGCTGACAGTCGTCGTGACTTCGGTGCGCGAGATCAGGCCGCAACAGGGTAAGCCATTTCTTCTCGCCAGTGCGCGCAACGCCAGCGGAACGATTGCCCTAAAGATTCCGAGCGAGGTTCTTCAAGCGACCACAGCCATCAAGCCGGGCTTGTGGGGAATCGTTGGGCGGCTCGAGACCTTCCAGAATCAACCGCAGTTCGTAGTCTCGGAACTCAGACCGATCACTGTCGGAAAGTATCGCGAGCTTCAAAACGCTGACCCTCTCCTGCCGCGAGCGTTCACGATTGACATCGAGACAATCCCTCTTCCTGCCTTCAAAGAGAGAGCTGCGCAGCGGTTGAAGCGAGCGATGCAGCTCGGAAAGATGAGCGAGGAATTACAGCAGCGATACTACGAAGACCAGACAGCCGAAGAGGAGCGCGCTTACAGATCGGGCTCTCTCGCGGCGACATCGGGGCGAGTGCTTTCGATAGCCGTGCACATCGGTTCTGTCGCTGGTGTGGAAATCGAAGGTGTCGAGCAGAGCCAGAGCGAACACGTCTTTGGCATTGACTCGGACGGACAAGAGCAGAGCGAGCTACAAGCGCTCACGGATTTTCTCGCAGTGATGAAACGCTTTGATCCAGACATCGACGAGATCGTAGGTCACAACGTCATCGGGTTCGATCTGCCATTCATCTTTCAGCGGTGCCTGGTCAACGACATCGCGTTTAGGCCCTTCGTCAATCTGTCGGAGTTCAACGTGCGCGGCGTGTACGACACGATGCATCGCTGGTGGTTGGGCTCGAAGAACCGCGTGGCGCTGGACGATCTAGCCTGGGCGCTTGGAATGGAATCCAGCAAGACGGAAGAAGTGGAAGGAAGCCGCGTGTTCGAGTTGTATCAAGCAGGAAGGCTCGCCGAGATTCGCGAATACAACCTGAACGACGTGCGCGTGACGCGAAAGGTGTATGAACGAATGGTGTCGGGCTTCGGGCGGTAGATAAGTGTGTGCAGCTAAGGATGATAAAGAAGGCCATTCGCAATTCGCGAATCGCGAATATATAATCGCCTCGTGATTCTCAAGCCTCAAGATGTGGTTGTTGTGCTTAAGCTCCTTGGATACGATTCGAGCCCGCCGTTCGCGCAGGTCGCTCGTGAACTCGTAATGAGTCCGTCTGAAGTCCATGCTGCAGTGAAGCGGGCTCAAGCTGCCCATCTCTTGCACGGCTGGGAATCGTATAACCGGCCCAACGTAGGCGCCTTAGAGGAATTCCTCATCCACGGAATCAAGTACGCTTTTCCGGCAGAGCGCGGAGGACCAAGCCGTGGTGTGCCGACCTGCTATGCGGCCGCACCGCTTAGTCGGCTAATCGTTCCTGGCGATGAACCGATTCCCGTCTGGCCATACTCACAAGGGGAAAAGCGAGGCATCGCTTTCACACCACTTTATAAAACTGTGCCCATTGCGGCTCTACGAGATCCCGTGCTGTACGAGCTGCTCGCTCTTATAGATGCAATCAGAGACGGCCGAGCGCGCGAGCGAGGACTGGCTGAACAGGAACTCATAAAGACCCTGCACGGAAAGGCGGATCAGGAACTCGTGAAGATTCTGCGCAGGAAGTCTGATGGCTGATCCCAATCTTCGTCTACTCAAGGAAGCAGCAAGACTACTGATACCAGTTCTCGATGAATTGGTGTTTGTCGGCGGTTGTACAACCGGATTATTCATCAGCGACGAAGGCGCAGGTGATGTCCGTCCCACGTTCGATGTCGATGCGATTACTGAGATCACGTCTTACGCAGCTTACGCGAGTTTCTCAGAACGGCTTCGTAACCTCGGGTTCACTGAAGACACAAGTGAAGATGCGCCCCTTTGTCGCTGGCTACACGGCAACACCAGGTTAAACGTGATGCCCTTGGATGAAGCCATTTATTGCCCGATGAGGCTAGTCAAAGCCGGATCAGTATCCTGTTAGAGAGGCTAACGGACATCTCGACGTTGGGATCAGGAAACGAGACAATATTGGAGCAGTAAGAGTCCGGGCATGCAGTGACGCCCGGACCATCTAAAGCAAGGCGAGGTGGAATTGGATCAAACCGTTTTTGTGTTCCTAATGTTAGCGATTGGACTCGCGTTCGGCGGCTTGGCTGTGTGGTTCGCGCTTCGACCGCGCATCAAGCACGAGTACGACCGGGCTAGAAGCGAATCCGAAACGGAACGAGCTACGTTAGTCGAGCGGCTTCAGGGCAAGAACGATCAGACGCGCAAACTCGAAGCTGACCTCGGCGAGTTGAACTCGAAGCTCTCGGAGTTTCAGAACGAAAACGCCAGCCTGCTTGCGCGGATCAGCTCTCTTGAGACTCAACTCGAAGCCGAACGTAAAGCCGCAACCGAAAAGCTTGGGCTGCTCGAAGACGCGCAAGGCAAATTGTCCGATGCCTTCAAGGCGCTGTCGGCCGACGCGCTCAACACAAACAGTCAGAACTTTCTCAGCCTCGCCAGAGAGACGCTGGGTCATTTCCAGGAAGCCGCCAAAGGAGATCTCGATACTCGCCAGAAAGCTATAGGCGAACTGGTTCAGCCGCTCAAGGAGTCGCTCGACAAAGTCGATTCAAAGATTCGCGAGCTCGAGTCAACGCGCGCGTCGGCCTATTCGTCGCTCACTGAGCAGGTGAAGTCTCTCGCCACAACTCAGACTCAACTGCAAAGCGAAACAGCAAACCTCGTCAAGGCGCTGCGTTCTCCAACCGTTCGCGGACGATGGGGTGAGATTCAACTCAAGCGAGTGGTCGAGATCGCGGGCATGGAGAATTATTGCGACTTCGACGAACAGCCGAGCTTGCTAGGTGAAGACGGCAGGCTGAGACCGGACATGATCATCCGGCTTCCTCTTGATCGAAACATAGTTGTTGACTCGAAGGCGCCGCTGCAAGCATATCTCGAAGCGCTCGAGGCGCCGGATGATGAAACGCGAGCGGCAAAGCTGAAAGATCACGCGCGGCAGATCAGAACTCATCTCACTAAGCTCGGCGGCAAAGCTTACTGGGAGCAGCTTCCTTCGACTCC
>JBGQGO010000545.1:0-4244 GCA_041497455.1 Blastocatellia bacterium
GGCGGCCGTCAGGGAGAATTAGAATGCTACCACGTGTGAATGAGTCTCATCGTCTAAGGCTCGCGACCCTTCTTGTGGCGAGCTTCATTACAGCCGTCCCTGCCCTTGCTCAACAGCGTGGCAGCGATGCGCCGCGCGCGCTAACCGCTGCCGACTACGCGCGCGCCGAGAAGTTTATGCCCTACAACACCACTCCGCTGGTGTTCGGTTCCGGCGTGCGCCCCCACTGGTTAGCGGACGAACGTTTCTGGTATCGCAAATCGGCAGCGGAAGGGACCGAGTTTGTGATGGTTGATCCGGCGCGAGGAACTCGCGTGCCGGTCTTCGATCACTCCAATCTAGCAGCAGCGCTCTCTGCCGCCGCGGGCACGAGTTTCGACGGGCGCCATTTGCCCTTTACCGAGTTTGATTTCTCACCGGACGGACGCTCGATTTCCTTCAGTGCTAGCGGCCGCCGCTGGCAGTGCGATCTACAGACGAACCAGTGCAGCGCCGAGGCTTCGAGTGTGCAGGCCAGCCGGGAAGTCGGCCGCGGTCTTGGCCTCGACGTGCTGTCCCCCGACAAGAAGCGCGCGGCTTTCATCCGCGATTTCAACCTCTGGGTTCGCGACGTGACGACTGCCAAGGAGACGCAACTCACTACAGACGGCGTGAAAGACTTTGGCTACGCGACGGACAACGCAGGCTGGATCCGGAGCGACCGCCCCGTCATTCTTTGGTCGCCGGACTCCAAGAAGATCGCGACCTTTCAACAAGACCAGCGCGGCGTCGGCGAGATGTACATGGTGAACACCAAAGTCGGCCATCCGGATCTACAAGCCTGGAAGTACCCGCTCCCCGGTGACGCCGTAGTCACGACGATCCAGCGAGTGATCATCGATCTCGATGGTCCGAGGATAGTGCGGCTTGGGATGCCGCCAGATCAACATCGCACGACGCTTTGCGACGATCTTATATGCACGGAGGGAGAGTGGGCCGACGTCGAGTGGAGCCCCGACTCCACACATCTCGCGTTTGTCTCCGCGTCCCGCGATCACAAGCGCGCGCAACTCCGTATCGCGGACGCCGCGACGGGCGCGATTCGTGATGTGCTCGAAGAGACGGTGGCGACTCAGTACGAGTCCGGGAGCGGCGATCGCGTTAATTGGCGGTATCTGCCGGCCTCGAATGAAATCATCTGGTTCTCGGAGCGAGACAATTGGGGGCATCTCTATCTGTACGACCTGGCGACCGGCCGGTTGAAGAACCAGATCACAACCGGCGAGTGGGTTGTGACTCAGTTGCTGACGGTCGATGAGAAGAATCGCATGCTCTACTTCCTCGGCGCCGGGCATGAGAAGGGCCGTGATCCCTATTTCAATCACCTCTACCGCATTGGATTCGACGGCAAGAATCTATCGCTGCTCACACCGGAAGATGGAACACACGACGTGACCTTCTCAGCGTCCGGACGCTTCTTCGTGGACAGCTATTCGAAGCCAGATGCCGCTCCGGTCGCGGTGCTGCGGGATGCCGATGGGAAGCTGCTGACCACGATCGAGAAGGCCGACATCACTCGCCTTGTTGCGGCCGCGTGGAAGCCGCCGGTTCCGTTCACCGTGAAGGCGCGTGACGGCGCAACCGACTTGTACGGATTGATGTTCAAGCCGGCGAATCTCGATCCCAACAAGAAGTATCCGATCATCAACCACATCTATCCCGGTCCGCAAGGCGGCAGTGTTGGAAGCCGGGCCTTCGCGGCGGCGCGAGGCGACTCACAAGCCCTGGCGGAGCTGGGGTTCATCGTGGTTGAGATCGACGGGATGGGAAACCCGACGCGTTCCAAGAAATTCCACGACGCATACTACGGTAATATGGGCGACAACACGCTGCCCGACCAAATAAGCGGAATGAAGCAGCTCGCCGCGCGCTATCCGTGGATCGACCTTGACCTTGCCGGTATCTGGGGCCATTCAGGCGGCGGCTTTGCGGCGGCCGATGCGATGTTTCGCTATCCGGATTTCTTCAAGGTTGGGATTTCCGAAGCGGGCAATCACGACAACCGCGGTTACGAGGACGATTGGGGCGAACGGTATCATGGGCTGCTCGAGCGCAAAGCGGACGGCACGACTAACTACGACGATCAGGCCAACCAGAACATCGCAAAGAACCTGAAGGGACACCTGTTGCTCGCGCACGGCACTATGGACACGAACGTACCGCCTTACAACACGCTTCTGGTTGTAAACGAGTTGATCAAGGCCAACAAAGATTTCGATCTGATCATGCTGCCGAACCGCGCTCACGGGTTTGGAAACGAACCTTACATGGTGCGCCGGCGGTGGGACTACTTCGTCCGTTATCTTCTAGGCGCCGAGCCGCCGCAAGGGTACGAACTGCATCCGCCGGCGGTGCGCACACCGTAATGCTGCGCGCTCGTAATGCCAAAGATAGACCACGGATTAGGCGGATTCGACGGATTGTCACGGATTAGATCCGTGAATATCCGTCGAATCGGTGTCATCCGCGGTCTATTCCTATCGATCCGAGAGTGCGATAATCCGACTTGGCCCTCCGACTAGGCGAGCCAGCGCGCTGTTCTTAACAAGTTCGCATCAGCTAAGATGGTTGCCTCTCTCAATATGATGGTCGCCGCTGGGTGGGTGAGCCGCGACGGAGGAACGTCCAATGAAACGTCGTGCGGGAACTCGCTCGCTTAACCTGCTCATGCTGGCGCTGCTTGCTCTCCCCAACTTCGCTGCCTTCACCTTTTCAGCTTCGCAAGAAACGAAGCCCAAAAACGACCGGGGACTTGGGGTCCGCCCGAGCGCCGCGAACGCGGCGGCGAATCAAACAAAGTCTGGTGCGAACAAACCGGAGATATTGCTGCAGGCGGGCATCACCTCGCCGCAGAACCAAATCAGCTTCAGTCCCGATGGCCGATTGCTCGCCTCGATGGGAATGATCGGCAACGCGATCAAGTTGTGGGAGGTTGCGTCAGGCCGGTTATTGCGCCAGCTCGACAGCGGCATTCCATCCATGGGCGGCAACTCGTTGACCCGGCCTTTCAAGTTCAGCGTAGACGGGCGCACGCTGATCGCGATGGCTGACGGCAAAGTCAGGAGATGGGAGGTCGAGACCGGCCGCGAGATGGGCAGCACGAATCTGCCGACCGCCAAAGATTTTTTCACGGCGCTCCTAAGCGAAGATGGACGCATCCTTGCCGCAACGAACATGAACAGATCGGCGGTGCGGCTCTGGGATACTACGGCCGGTCGAGAACTGCAAGCGGTTACCCTCGAGAAGGAAGACAGCCTCGCGGGGGAGAACGCGATTGCTCTGAGTCCTAACGGTAGCTTGTTGGCGGTGCCGTCCGAAACAGTGAAAGTCTCGCGCAAAGGCGCCGCCGACACAACGCTACAGATTACACTCTGGGAAACTGCAAGCGGACGAAAAGCGCAGACGTTGAAGGTCTCGTCAGGGCCGACGCAATTCGGCGTAGGCGCCGGCGCTTCTGCGAGCCTTGCCTTCAGCGGCGACGGCGCGTGGCTGGCGATTCGCGATGAGGCCTCGATGAAAATCTGGGATGTCGCCGCCGGGCGCGAGCTGAAGCGCTTTGCCGTTCCAAAAATGTTAGCCAACCAGTCTGATTCTTCAATGATCATGTTTGCCGGCAAGTTTCTTTTCAGTCCCGACCGCCGCTTGCTTTCGGTAGTCAGCGAAAGCAACAAGATCAATCTGCTCGATGCTTCTTCCGGTGTTACGCTGCATACGCTTGCCGGGCACAGCGGCACGATCATCAGCGTCGGGTTCAGCGCCGACAGCAAGCTCATCGCTTCTTCGGGCACCGACAATCAGATCAAGCTCTGGGACGCGGCGACCGGCCGCGAAGTAAGAACGCTGAGCGGCTCGGCCATGCCGGTCAGCGATCTTGCGTTCTCTCCGGATGGGAAGTCGCTGTCTCTTGCGGGGCACCAGGCAGTCAGCTCCTGGGAATTGATTACCGGGGGAGTGCGACGCGCCGTCGCTCTGCCTGATGATTACGCGCGGCACCGACAGAATGGGATACAGGAACGGGGCTGCCAGTTGAGCCGCGATGGGAAATTCGTAATTGCCGGGAGCAGCAGCCAGCCGCTCGCAAAAATCTGGGAGGTAGCAACAGGCCGCGAGTTGCCAAGCGTGTCATTGACTCAAGGCAAACAATTGGGAAATGCCGCCTTCAATAGAGACGGGAGCGTTGTAGCTCTCGTCGAGAGAGATTTTCA
>JBGQGO010000546.1:0-4243 GCA_041497455.1 Blastocatellia bacterium
GAATACGGATAAGGGATGTGGACTGCGATTTCAGGCTGGTGCGCCGCGCAAGCTATAACCGGGTTCGGCTCTCGTCGACAAGCGGAACCATATGCGTTGAGATGATAAAGAGCTTTCAAGACGCAGGGCTGCGCTTCGCCGAAGCGCCGGTTAATCACTATCATAGGGCCTACGGCAAATCCCAGTTCTTCAACTTCAGACGGCTGCTCAAGACGTTTCGAGACTTGAGCACCCTGTGGTGGCGGCTTGTAATAATGCGCCGCGCGCAGATAGTCCATCCCGCAGAAGAGGCTCCCAAAGCCATTTCTGTGTCCGAAGAGGCCCGGGACAAGTAAATCATTCACTCCTGAGCCGTCATCTGTAATTCATATGCGAGATGAAGAGTATCGCGCGATGTTCGAGCTGGAGGAACGCCTTTGGTGGTACGAAGGCATGCGCGCGATCGCGGCTTCGTTGCTCAGCCCAAACCTGAGCGAACAGAATCAGCGCGTGCTGGACATTGGATGCGGAACGGGGTACTCGATGGTCTGGTTGCGCGAGCGCTTCAGGTTCCGCGAAGTCTACGGAGTCGATTTGTCGCCGCATGCATCAGTGTTCTGGCGGATCCGTGGTCTTGATACCGTCGCGCTCGCGTCCGCGGACAGATTGCCCTTTGGCGAAGGTGAGTTTGATCTCGTGACGTGCTTCGATGTGATCTACCAACTGAATGATGAGCGAGCCAGCGCCGCCATCTCCGAAATGCATCGCGTGCTCAGGCCGGGCGGGCTGTTGTTCATTCGCGAACCCGCTTACCAGTGGATGCGAGGCGCACACGACGTTGCGGTTGGCACTCACAGACGCTACACGCTGACCGATCTGCGGCGGTTGCTCCTTGCGCACGGCTTTAAAGTCAATCGAGCCACTTATGCGAACACGCTGTTGTTCTGGCTGGCCGCTCCTCATCGATTGTTGTCGAAGTGGAGAGGCAGCACCGAATCGGATGTGAAGCCGGTTCCGCGATGGCTGAACCGCACGCTAGTATCTTTTCTCAAACTCGAAGCGCGAATCTTGAGCAGGAATACATTTCCGTTTGGGCTGTCAGCGATCAGCCTGGCGGAAAAGAAATCCAGTTCGGGCGCGGGTCAGGCGCGCGAAAAAACCTCGCCGCCCGGCGAGCGCAGAGACCTCATCAATTCTCGACCAAAACCCGGGGCGCCGCCGCCGGCGGGTTAAACAACACTGAATGTCGCAAGCAACATTAACGCAAATGGATGAGGCACAGCCAAAGGGCCGGCTCGAGGCTCTAACTTCGCTGATCGCCGGAAACAAAGCGGCTGTGATGATTGGACTGGCCGCGTTCCTGATCGGAGTCGCCGTGATGCTCATGTACAGCCCGCGGCGACAAATGGAGGTTAGCGATCAAGCCGTGTACGACTACATGGCCCAGTGCATAGTGCGCGGTCAGATCCCGTATCGAGACGTGATCGACAGCAAAGGACCAGGCAGTCTTTACATAAGCGCGCTAGTGATGGCGGCCGGCAAAGCGGTTGGGTTCCAGGACATACTCGCGGTGCGGCTCTTTTACGTATTGCTCGTCGGCGCCTTATGTGCGGTCACCTACTTCGTAGCCGAGCTTTATCTGCGCAGCCGGATCGCGGCGATCATTGCCTTCTCGCTGCCGCTCGTGTCAGAGCAGTTCGCCGAAATGATGGTTGCCGGTACACGCCCAAAGCTGCCGATGATCTTGTTCGGCATGCTGACGCTTCTCTTCATAGCAAAAGACAAACCGTTCTGGGCAGGTATCTGTTCAATGCTGTCGTGTCTTTGCTGGCAGCCGGGATTGGCGTTCACTGGCGTCGCAGTGTTGATGTTCACTCGTTACCTGACCAGTTGGCGAGATCTGCGCGGGCTCAAAGTTCTGGCGGGCGCCGCAATCCCTTTTGCAATTGTTGTCGGATACTTTTATTTCGCCGGCGCGCTGGGCGATTTATGGACATGGACGGTTCACTACAACTACACCGTCTACATGCCGGGGGGAAACGTTGGGCCGAGCCTCGCTCTCGCCCAGGTCTGGCGTCTGGCGAGACTTGCGATGGGAGCAAATTTTATCTGGATCAAACTAAGCATCGCCGGACTGATCATATATGCTATGGAGCGTCTTTGGAGAAGGTTCAAAGAGAGAAATATTGTTGCGGCGCCGGACGTGTTCAGAGACGCAATCCTGATTCCTCCGCTGGTTCATCTCGGATTCTGCGTAATCAACTGGCAAGGTGAGGAGTTCCTGATTCCTCTCTTTCCGTTCATCGGCATATTCGCGGGATATTTTGTGATAACAGTCGCCCGCACTATCATTGCGATTCCTCTCCTCAAGCGGAATCTGCTCGTCGTGCGCGCGATTGAGTTGGCGCCGCTGATTCCTCTGGCTCTGATTCTTGTGTCGGTGGTGAATCACGCTAAGGGTTACCAACTCGAAGCCGGCCGAACACTGCAGGATCAGGAAGCGGCGTTCAAAGCGGTCTCGGACGTCCTGGGTCCCGATGACAAAATATATGTTCACGGTACGGTCGAGCTTCTGGTGCTACTTCACAGGACCAACATGAATCCCTACATATTTCTGCCTTACGGCAAGGATGACTATATCGGCTCGAAGTCGCCCGGCGGATTTCGAGCAATTCTCGACGAAATGGAAGCACAGGCTCCAAAGGTTATAGCTGTGTCTCGCCTGCGCACAGTAACGCATGGAGATGACTTGCTGGCGTGGGCCGCGGCGCATTATGTCAAAATCCCGCTCGAGTTCGCGCATAATTCAGTTTACGTCCGACGGCAAGAGTAGATGAAAGCCCTCAGATTCAATCTTGACCTTGTCGTAGTCGGATTGGTGATCGCGGCTTTCGTAGCCGTAGCGGGCCAGCGTTTGGGAACGGTCCCGGTCCCTGAAGGCGACGAGGCATTCACGCTTCAAGTTCCCTATGAAATGCTCAACCACGGGAAGCTCGCGCTGCCGATGTTCCGTTATCTGGGCGGCAATATCGAAAACGTCTGGCACTCATTTATCCCGGTTTACTTCGTTATCCTCAGCGGCTTCCACGAGCTGTTTGGCTTTGGACTGGCGCAGGGTCGTGCATTCAATTTGATGACGGCTGCGCTGACGCTGATGATGATCTACTTGATCGGGCGGCGGCTCTTTGATTGGCGGGCAGGATTGATAGCCGTCGTGATGCTTGTAGGAGATCAGACGTTCTTCGAGCGCAGCCGGCTGCTGAGAGACGACTATGCGGCCGCGGCCTTTGCGCTGCTCGCGTTTTTTCTTTACGAGATGGCTGAAGAGCGCAAGAAGGCCGGGCTCTACGTAGCCGCGGGTCTGGCCGCGGGAGCAGGCGTGATGAGTCACACGAATATGCTCTACATGATCGGCGCCATCGGCCTGTTGATTCTAATGAGAGAAGGTTGGCGGGCCTTCTCTTCAAGAAAGCTCTATCTTTTCGGACTGAGCGCTCTCGCCGTGATGGCTTATGAGATCATCTACGACCTGATTGACTACAAGAATTTCTTACTGCAAAACCGCGGAGACGACGTTCACTTTCGAGTGTTGGATAGCGGCGGCTTATGGCAAAACCTGCTCGAAGAGCGTCTGCGTTATCTGAAGTGGTACACGGGCGGACTGATGTTTCCGGGCCTCCCGCAAACTACGCTGCGGATCTTTCAGCTCTTAACCATCGCCGCGATCATCTACCTTATAATCGCCTTCGCGCGAGCAATCAGACGCAGGAATCTCTTGGGCGATCCAAGGGCGCGGATTCTCGTTGTCACAGTAGTAACGGTGCTGTTTCACGCGTTGATCGTAAGCCACAAGCGGATGTTCTATCTCGCGCATATCGTCCCGTGGTTCGCGTTGGCGGTCGGCGCAATGCTGCGTGACGGGATGGATAGGATCGCCAGATTAGGCGCCGTGCGTTGGCCGCGCGCAAGACTTGTTCATGCCGCGGCGGTGATTGTTGTCGTTCTCGCGACGGTTGGCTACGCCTCTCTATTGGTTGTGCAAGGCCGGCGATATCTTGTCGAAGTGCGCAAGCCAAACCTGGCCTCGTTTGCTGAGTTCACCGCGGCGATCAGGGATATTGTACCTGAAGATCTTTGCCCGGTTGCCGTCAAAAATCCTTCCGTCTGGCTGGCGTTTCCCGAAAAGGATAGCTGCTTTGCCACGATCGAGAACCGAGTCAAAGAAGAGGCGTATGCCGACATCGACGGTAAGGACTATGCGCTC
>JBGQGO010000547.1:0-4233 GCA_041497455.1 Blastocatellia bacterium
ACATGCTTGGACTAACAAGTAGGGCCACGCCTATCAGGCGCATTAGGATTCAACGTGGTCCAGGCTCGTTGTTCACTCACACGTCTAATAACGCGAGCGGCCAGGTTCGGTTTCAAAAAAAAGTGGCCAGATAAGTCACAAAAACCTTAAAGTTTTCTAATGCTGTTTTCATGGCCGCTGTTTGAATCGCTCAGCCTCGAGGCGACGTTCGGACGCCCATCTAAAGGCCCAACATTCAACAGCCGGAGTCGCAAGCGGGAACCGTGCTTGAGATTATGCCGTTTTGGAAAAAGATTCGGGGCGCCTTCGCAGCGCCCCGAATAAGGAGAAGGATCTTCTGTTCTGAACTCAGGTCTCGATCGGCCGAGAGAATCCGTTGCACATCCTTACTCAGCCGGGTCGCGATCTTTGCTCACCCACATGAAACGCATGGGCCGCGATTTTGTTCCTTCTTAGTTGCAGGGCCGGCGCTGGCGTCTGCGAGCGCTTCCGCGCGGCGGGACGGCTATCTTTTCCAGCCATTTGAGAGCTTCATCGAATCGCTCGAACAGCCGCTCATCAGCCCGGAACTGGCGGCCGTGATACATGGTGCGGCCCGAGACTACGCGAGCCGGGTGCTTGACGTGCAGCATCTCGTGATACAGCACGTACTCGACCACGAAGCGCGGGATGGCCGCGTTGTCCAGCGTGCTGCTGATGATGATCGCGCGATGGACGTGGTCGTGGTGGCCCAGCACCCGCCGCGTTGGACGCTGGC
The DNA here is from genome assembly GCA_041497455.1 of Blastocatellia bacterium. Taxonomy (GTDB): domain Bacteria; phylum Acidobacteriota; class Blastocatellia; order UBA7656; family UBA7656; genus Onstottus_A. The sequence goes on from JBGQGO010000547.1 coordinate 758, forward strand.
TCCAGGAAAGCAGAGGACGATCGAGCTCGCAGCCGAAGTAGCGGGTATTCAGGTCTGAAAACATTTCCGCCAGATCGTACGCCTTGCCCTGTGAGGAGGTCGTAATCTTGTATCCGCGCCGGCGTCGCGCTGCTTGCGACGCATCCAGGATCGGAGGATCCAGAGTGTGCTCTCTATAAACACGCTCGTGCACCTTTGACGCTTTGAGTCGATAAAGCTTCGCCACAAGGATACAAGCCAAGGCAAAGAGGACCTCACGCGGCGAGCCCCTGAGTATGTCCGACACGCGGGCGAACACCCGGCCCTGGCGCAGCCTGATGGTCGAAGACAGCCCCGCATAAGGGTAGAAGCGAGCTTCGACCTTAGGTCTCGGTTCTTTCTTTACCAGTGCTCGCAGCGCCTGATCGAACACCGCTTCGAGGGTCTCGTCTGAGGTAACGGGGGAGTAGAGATGCAGTTGTTCGTATTCGATCATTAAAGCGAATTTGTCCGTAGTCCGTAGTCCGTAGTCCGTAGTCCGTAGCTGTTGGTCCTCAGTCGCTACGCTTGTCCCTTTTGCTACGGACTACGGACTACCGACTACTGACTACGGACTATTTCTTCTTGACGGTTGGATTATCATCGGGCTCGATGTACTTCTCGCGATAATAGAGGTTGAGTTGCTTGTTGTCTGGTGTGCCGTCGCCGTCTATATCGACGTCGACCTTGAGTTTGCGGTCCTTACCCTCTCGACGGGTGTTTGTCGGCGAATACCCCAGGCTGTACTGGCTGCGTAGCATCCCCTCGATGCTTCGCATGATCGAGGGGATTTCGCTCTCGAACGTCATAGGGAAATAGGCGCCGCCGCTGAGCTTTGCGAAGGTGTTGAGCCCGTTCTGTGCTTGCAGAAACTCCATTCTAGATTCCGGCGGAAGGTTGTCTCCGTACTTCTTGAAGAACAGGTTGCCGACGCCAACGATGAAGATCGGCACGCCCGCGCGCGAGACTATCTTCATTGCCTTATCGTATGTGAGGCGGCTAAAAGTATCAATCCCTAGCGTAACCAGAATAACCGCAGAGTGCCCTTCGATCTCTTCCAGGCCCGTGTACTGGCTCTCACCCGCTTCTTCCTCAAAGAGCTGTATCGCCTTGCCGCCCAGCAGAACAAAGGAAAGCGAGTCATAGATATTCGCTTCGCTGAAGTTCAACGTGTCACGATAGGCCGCAACGACTGCTTGATATAGCCGGCCGCTATCTCCGGTAAAATCCTGAACGACTTTGGGCCGCATGCTGTAGGTCACAAGTGCAACATGATCGTCCGGTTTGACGAAGCTTCGCACAAAGGTCGCTGCCGATTGAAAGATTTCTTGTGCGAAAGTCGGGTCGTAGTAATTGCGCCACCTTCGGTTTCGATAGTTGTTCTCAAGAAGCAGCACCGCGGTCATCGGACCTTCCCCGGAAGCGAAGTTGGTCGTCTCCTGTTTAACGCCATCCTCATAAATCGTGAAGTTCTTCTTCGTCAGGTTCGTATACAGCCGGCCGCTCTTCTTATCGACGACCGTAACATCCACGTTTACGACCTGCGTTGATAACTTTATCGGCGGCTCTTGCTTGAAGTCCTTCGGCAATGGTGGAAGTGGCTCCTGAGGCTCGGCTCCCTTTTTTTCATCCGTCTTCTTTTCGACCTTCTTCTTCTCCGGTTGACGCCCGCTTTGAGCCACAACGCTCGATCGCGGGACGGCAGACGCAGTCAACAAAACGGCTAGAAGAGCGGCGACGGCCGCTGCCCTGATGAGCGCTAATGACTTCATAAATCCTCCGGCTCTGAGTGAATTGGGCTGGAACTATCCGAGCACGTGCCTCACCGAATCTTAGCAGAGAGTCATTGACATTCAAACCACCGGCGGCACTTTACCGGCGACTGACCCGCCGGCCCAGAGCGTTGACCTCGAATTGGGGCGGAACGTAATATTGACGACGAAGGACGAATGGGTACGGCGCCCCCCATTGCGCGCTGATCTTTAGAAGCACCGCGCAAGCGCCGCTAGCTGATCAGTTCGAATCCTGCTACTCTAATGCGCTGTTTTGTCGCGACGTGCAGTGGTCATTCATAAGCGAGGCTAGCGGAGGAGAGCATGGCTGAATTCAGTCCGGAGCTACGGAAAGATCCGATCAGCGGCCGGTGGGTAATCATTTCGTCGGCGCGCGCGCAGCGGCCCGAAGCTCCCGAACCTCGGCGTGAAGACGAGACGCCGGAGGCGCGGGCGCGTTGTCCGTTCTGCTATGGACGAGAGGACCAGACTCCGCCCGAGATATTCACAATCCGCAACAACGGCGAGCCTCCAAACAGCGCCGGCTGGCTCACCCGCGTGGTGCCCAATAAGTTTCCGGCTTTTGGAATCTTTCCCGAGATCAATCTGCGGCGCATCGGAATGTTTCAGATAGCGACCGGCTACGGCGCGCACGAAGTCGCTATCGAATCGCCAGACCACGATACCTACCTCGAGCATCAGCCGCTTAATCAGATCGCCCGCATCGTAGACACCTGGTGGGAGCGGCACGTCGATCTCGAGCGCGATCGCAAGCTGAAATACGTGTTGTTATTCAAAAATCACGGCAAGGCTGCGGGCGCCTCGCTCACGCACCCGCACGCTCAGATAATCGCGACGACCGTGATTCCAGACGCGCTCAAGAGCAAGCTTGTGAACGCGAAGGAACACTTCGTTAACGGCGAGGGCTGCATCTGGTGCCGCCAGCTCGATCAGATCTTTTATTACGAGAACAAGATCTATAACCAGGACGGGACAGTGCTGGTCGCGATCCAACCGCGCGATCGCGTCGTCGCCGAGAACCAAAAGTTTATAGCATATATCCCGTTCGCCGCGCGCATGCCGTACGAGATTCACATCGTGCCGAAGACCCATCAGTGCTCGTTCATTCAGACATCCCCCGAAGAGCGATTGGAGCTCGCCAAGATGTTGAAGGTGGTGTTGATGAAGGTTTACAAGCTGCTGGGCAATCCGCCATACAACTTTTACATCCACTCGGCGCCGAACTTGAACGTGATGCCGCGAGTGGGCGACTACAGCACGATCCGCGAAGACTTTCACTGGCACATCGAGATACTGGTGCGAACAACTATCTGGGCTGGATTCGAGCAAGGCAGCGGCATCTACATCAACCCCCTCAATCCGACCGACGCCGCGCGCTACCTTGCCGAGACGGAGATTGAGAGTGAGACGTGATGCGTGAAACGTGATCGGAAGTTCAGAGTCCAAGCTTTAGCTTGCTTGCAGGGCTTTACCCGATCGAATCACGCAAGCTAAAGCTTGGACTCTGAACTTCCGATCACGTTTCACGCTTCGTTCCTAAAATACCTGCTCCTCTGAAACACTCGATCGTCGAAGTACCCACGCAGCAGCTCGATTTCGTCGCCGGTTGCGCTCGGCAGGACCGTCACGACGTCGTAGCGGTATGGCTCCCGGTAGACTTTCATC
>JBGQGO010000548.1:0-4205 GCA_041497455.1 Blastocatellia bacterium
GGAATCGAGATGATTGCGGCGACGCGAATACGCCGGCCGTCCAACAGCAAGCCGGGCGGCGTCACCGTTATCGAGAATCAGGATGGCCGGCTTGCAAGCAGGTCGGAATTCACGCCGCCTGATGGGATCGACTTCTCGCTGGCGAATAACGTCGCGTTCACAGGCGACGCTTCGATCGCGTTTGTTGGATCCACTACAGGGATTCTGTTTGCCTTCAACACCGCAACCGGCGAGTTGGAATCTTATCAAGAGGTGGGCAGCGAGATTCGCCGAGTGGCGCTGAGCGAGAAGACTCACTCGGTGGCCGCGGTGCGCTCGGCGCCTAGCGGCGACGAAGTAACCATCATCAATTTCGATGTCGTCGGTACGGACGAAACGAACCCCTCAGCCCCGTTGATCGAATCGGTGTCGCCTGAGGTCGTAGAGCAAGGCCGTGTGAGCAATCTGAAGCTCGTAGTCGCCGGCAAGAATTTCACCGAGGGCGCGTCGCTGGTAGTGAATGGCGTCGAGATGGGCGCCGACCTTGTCAGAAGAGGAAGCGCGCTCGAAGCCAGGCTTCCGAAAGCACTATTCAATCAAGTCGCTTCGATCAACGTTCTGGTAAAGGGCGCCGACGGCGCGCTGTCTCAGCCCCGAGAATTAAGAGTGGTAAGGCCCGATGCGCCAATGATCGATCGCATCAGCCCGCCTGAAGTGGCGGGACCGAGCATGCCTTTCACCCTCAGAGTCACTGGAAAGAACTTCCGGGCCAGCTCAACGGTGGTAGTCGGCGGCCGGCCGCTCAACACTCGGCAAATCGGACCCCGGACGCTTCAAGCGAGCGTCCCCGCGGACATCGCCGACACCGTGAGAGCGGATGGCCTCACAGTGCAGGTGAAGGACCTCGCGGTTCCCAACCTCTTGTCGGCGAATGAGAAAGAGCTGCGCATCTTTGGTCCGCGGGTGACAGACCTGAGGACCTCGGTTCAAAACGTTGTCGCCGGCGGCCGAAGCTTTGGACTGAAAATATCGGGCTACAACTTCCGCGAAGGCGCTCAGGTCGAGTTACGGGTTGGTGGCGATGTGTTTACCGCCGTACAGGTCCAGCGACCTGGCAGCAAGGCCATCAGGCTGAGGGTTCCGACGCACATTTTTCAGGAGTCTGGGACTCTGGCGGTGGTTGTGCGCAACCCGGACGGCAGCAAGTCCGAGCCGCGCGAACTAGAAGTCCGAGCGCCTGAGATCACGACCTTCGCGCAGGGACAGGTCTTCGCGGGTTCATCCGATATCCGAATCGAAATTCTCGGCCAGAGCTTTCGCCGGAACGCGCGTGTCTACGCAGGCAATGCGCGCGTCGAGAACAAGCACGTGCGTTTTCGAGACAGCTCTCATTTGACTGTTATGCTTACGGGTGACTTGAACAGGCTGCTCGAGAAACCGGATCTGCTGAAGTTCCAGGTGGTCAATCCGAACGATGCTGACGGCGTTCCTTCGGTGGACAAAGGGCTGAGCATCGTAGGGCCCGAGATCACCGACGCCGCAATTCAGACCCTGAAGGATGACCCCTCTCAGGTGCGCGTTGTCATTCAGGGCGCGAACTTCCGCGGAGGCGCGATGGTCGAGTTCTTCAAAGTGGGCATGGAAGACGCGCCGGTCATTCAACAGAAGCCGGCGACTCTGACAAACGACAGGCTGATCGTAGTGGTATCCGCTAAGAAGCTCGAAAGGATGGGCAGTTTCCGGGTGCGGGTGGTCAACCCGGGAACCGTGTCAGTCGCCTCGGCCTTCTTACAGCCTCGGCAGAATGAAGTCGCAAGCAACGATGACGATTAGCGCGGTTTGAATGAGTGAATCTCGAGAGGCGGGACTTCGGTCCCGCTTTTTCGTTTGGAGGCTACGGCGCCGACTGTTCTTGTGACTCACTCGATGCTTCGGGCCTCCTCATCACGTAGCCCGCACCGCGCACGGTGTGGATCAGCTTCGGCGAAAAACTCCGGTCCACTTTGTTGCGGAGGTAGTTCACGTACACATCGATGACGTTGGTGAATGAGTCGAAGGTTTCATCCCACACATTCTCTGCAAGCACGGTTCGCGAGAGCACTTGATCCGGGTGCCGCATAAAGCATTCGAGCAGCGCGAACTCTTTGGAGGTGAGACTGATTGGCTGGTTCGCGCGTGTGACTCGGCGGGTCAGCGGATCGAGCACAAGGTCGCCGACTTGCAGACGCAGATTCACCTCGGCACGGTCGCGCCTGCGCAGCGCTCGAATGCGCGCAAGCAATTCGGCGAATGCGAAAGGCTTGGTGAGGTAGTCATCGGCGCCGCTGTCCAGTCCGCGGACTTTCATATCAACCGAGTCGCGTGCTGTCAGCAACAGAATCGGCGTGGACACGCGGCTTTCTCGAAGCTTACGGCAAACCTCGAGGCCGTCCATCAACGGAAGAGTGATGTCGAGCACGATCAGGTCGTAGCTCCCCGTCGATGCGCGATAAAGACCATCTTGCCCGTCAGGCGAGATGTCAACGGCGGCGCCCTCTTCCTCGAGCCCGCGCTTGATGAAGCTTGCCATCTTGGCTTCGTCTTCGACCACTAGAATGCGCATCGTTGTCAGTATAGGAGCGCTAAGAGCGAAGGGCAAAGGGCGACGGAGACGAGGGAAGGGGGTCCGGGAAATAGCAAATAGAAAATCGCAAATAACAAATAGAAAATTCCTATTTGTTATTTGCGATTGGCGATTTTCTATTTGCTATTCCCGGATCCCGTTCCACTTCTCACCTCTCCCCTCTCCTCCGATCCCCTTCACGTGTTATACTCTCACTGGTTCTTTGGAGTGGGTCGGACGGTTGCTGGCGCTCACTTGAGATTTCAAATCTGAGATTTGAGATTTCAAACTGAGCGCGAGAGGAAAGTCCGAACACCGCAGGGCAACGGACTGGCTAACGGCCAGGCGGGGTGACCCGACGACAAGTGCAACAGAAAACAAACCAGCCGATGGCTCCTCTGCCTGTAGCGAAAGCTGCTTCCTGGGAGCACAGGTGATGGGTGAAACGGTGGGGTAAGAGCCCACCAGCACAGGTGGCGACACTCTGTGGCTAGGCAAACTCTCCGTGGTGCAAGACCAAATAGGGAGGCGTCATAAGGACTGCCCGTCCAAAGCGCGCGGCTTCGGGTCGCGTGCTACGACCTCCGGGTAGGTCGCTCGAGCGAGCGGAGTAATCCGCCGCCTAGATGAATGACCGTCGCTGACTCCCGATAGCGCCCGCGTGGCTATGCCGCTCGAGCACGCCGGGAGCCGGAACAGGATTCGGCTTACAGACCCACTCCAGAATCATCGCATGTACCGCAGGTCGTCTAACCTGCGAGCTCGACTGCGAAGCCAACCGCAGGTTAGACAACCTACGGTACATTTTCATCGGAGACGAATAGGTGAACAAGAACAAATACTTGATAGGCCTCATCGGATTGGCCCTCGGATTCATCATCAGTTTCTTTCTAACGCAGAACTACAACAAGAGTAACGCGGCGCCAGCCGCGGCCGGGATGCCGTCAGGTATGGCGGGCGGCGCAGGCAGCGCAGGCGGGCAGCAAGCGATGATGGGCGGGGTCCAGCAAATAATCGAAAAGGCCAAGAATGGTCCCAACGATTTTCAAGCTCAGGTTGAAGCCGCAAAGGCTTTCAATCAGATCGGCCGAGTCGCCGAGACGGCTGACTATCTGAAGAAGGCGTACGCCATCGACCCAAAGAAATTCAATGAACTCGGTGCCGCTGGCTTCTTAGGTCAGTACTATTTTGAGCAAAAGGACTACGCCGAAGCGGAGACCTGGTTCAATCGCGCGATCAAGGCCGATCCGAAAGAGGCTGATCTCTACGTGGCGCTGGCTGAGACCTACGTTCAGCGCGAGCCCCCCCAACCCGACCAGGCCATTGCACAGCTTCAACAAGCGCTCGGCGTTGATCCAAAGAACGGGCACGCCCTTGGCCATCTTGTCGAAGCCTATGCGTTGAAGAAAGACGCCCGCGGGGCTGAAGAGACGCTCAAGCGTCTCAAGGAAACCGACCCGACTAATCAGAGACTCTCCGTTCTGGAAACGCTTGTCGCGGACTTGAAAGCGGGCAAAGCGGTGACTATTCCAAAGGAGTAAACAGAAGTGACGCGTGATGAGTGATGCGTGATCGAGCGGCGGCCTTGTCACGCATCACGCGTCACGAATCATTTTTCAGAGCA
>JBGQGO010000549.1:0-4188 GCA_041497455.1 Blastocatellia bacterium
AGCCGCGTGGTGCTTCAATTTCACCCTACGAACCGAGGCGACCGTTCTCTTCGACACCACCGGCTTCAGCCGCGCGGTGCTTCAATTTCACCCTACGAACCGAGGCGACCGTTCTCTTCGACACCACCGGCTTCAGCCGCGTGGTGCTTCAATTTCACCCTACGAACCGAGTGCGTCGCCAATTGCTATTCAGGGCTAGTGCCTAGGGCGGCGGCGCTTTGGCTGCTGGCGAAACCCAGATTGGTTTGATTGGAGTTCCTCACTGCACAGTCAAAAGCGTAGCAGGATCACTTCCGTCCAAATGGAGGCTGCTGCCGCGGCGGTCCAAAAATAGTGCGGCTTTCGCGCCTTTGAGTTTGACTCCGGTCTGCGTTATGAATGAATCGTGAAACTGATCTTCATGGGCACGCCTGAATTCTCCGTACCGTCGCTCGAGCGATTGATACTTGACGGCCACGAAGTCGCGGCAGTGTTCACTCAACCCGACAAGCCGGCAGGGCGCGGGAAGCATTTGCACGCGCCGCCTGTGAAAACGCTCGCGCTCGAACACGGCATAGCTGTACACCAGCCTTCAAAAATCAAAGGCAACGACCAGGTGCGCGCAATCTTTGAAAGCATATCGCCCGATGCGTGCGTGGTTGTGGCTTATGGCAAGATCCTCCCGGCGTGGATGCTCGCAATTCCTCGACTCGGTTGCATCAACGTTCACGCGTCGCTGCTGCCGAAGTATCGCGGAGCGGCCCCGATCAACTGGGCTATTGCAAATGGCGAACGCGAGACGGGCGTTACAATCATGCAAATGGACGCTGGGATGGACACGGGGCCGATGCTCACACAGCGCTCGATTCGGATTGGCGATGACGAGACGGCGCCCGAACTCTCCGCGCGGCTTGCTCAACTGGGCGCGGAGCTTCTGTCTGAGACGCTGCCTCGCATCGAACGAGGCGAAGTCGCGCCACTCATTCAAGACGATAGCGAGGCGACTTACGCGCCGATGCTCAAACGCGAAGACGGCTTGATCGACTGGCGAATGAGCGCGATGGAAATAGCCAATCGAGTGCGAGCGTTTCAGCCGTGGCCGGGCACCTACACCAACTTTCGCGGCGGGCGGCTGATCGTATGGCGGGGACGTGAAGCGTCCTCTCGCCAAGAGGCCGACTTTGCGTCCGAGCCTGGAACTGTTCTGAACATCGACGACTCGGGGATCACCATTGTGTGTAGCGGCTTGAGTGCTCTGCTGATCGAAGAGGTTCAGGTGGAAGGCAAACGCCGTGTTTCGGCACGCGAGTTCGCAAACGGCGCCCGGCTGAAACCCGGCGACCGAATCAATCATGAATGATCTGGTGCGGCCTCCAGCACTGAATCCTTCGCGGTGAAGGTGTCTGGCTTTTTCTCTCGATTTTTTATCTTCCCTCCGCTTTATCTTCCCTCCACTTATCTTCGGGTGCGCGTCAGATCTTCGCATGTACCGACCTCGGGCTAAAGCATCACGCAAAGCCCCTGTCACGCAAGATCTCGGCACCCCAGCGGGGTGCGATGTTTATAGAGATAAGCCTTTTACGCGGCCGCACCCCAGCGGGGTGCAATGTTCGTCGCTCGCTCTCGTAGAACTAAACGATGCCGGTACATAGCACCCCGCTGGGGTGCGCATTGCACTCGACGCGTTTTCTATAAACATTCAACTCCTACGGAGTTCCGCGCGCAAACTAAGCAGTCTGCGGGTACTCTTTGTGTGAGCCCCTGGTTCCGGCGCGAAAAGATGACGCGCACCGCTTATCTTCCCTCCGCTTGCGCTTGGCACGTCAGTACCGTACCCTGTGACAGGGTAGTAGTAACTACGTCATAGAGACGGCTATCATCACATAATCCTGTTGTACCTGTTTGCTAAGAATGACAGGGCCGACGTATCGGCCCAAGTGAAAAAGCAACTGGCCCAGCTTGTGAGCCAGATAAAGGAAGCGATCAAATGAGCGGCAAAGCAAGAACGAAACGGACCGCGTCTACGCGCAAGCGCGTGACAAAACGCGAACGAATGATGACGGACAAAGAGTCTTCCGAGCTACTTGAATCAGCCAGCCAAGCGCTCGCGATGGTCCGAGGATCGAAACTCATTGGCGGACGGATAAGCGTGCGCCAGGCGCCTGCCGAACCGCGGCCACGAGACAAGAAAGATATAGTTGAGCTTCGAGAGCGGCTTAACTTCTCTCAGGGAATGCTAGCGCGAGCTCTGAACGTCAGTCCGTCGACTGTTCAAGCTTGGGAGGCTGGGCGCCGAACTCCTAGCGATGCTGCCTTGAAGTTGCTGGCCATTGCCGAGAAGCACCCGGAAGACTTATTTGATTCAGTATAGATCACGCCGAGAAACCGGAGAATTCCAATAAGAATCGAGCCAGTAACAAAGGAGTCGTTCATGCCGCTTCGCGACGCCCAGAAAGTATGAAGCACGAGAGAGTGCGATAAGCTAGTGGTGGACGCGGGAAAAACGACAGGAGGGGTCAGGCTTGACATTGTTGACATTCCGTCTGACCCCTCTCTTTTCAGCGCAGCACATGACACGCTACATGGTTCGCGTGAACCTTAATGCCAACTCTCACTTCCGTAATGAACAAAGTAATCGAGTTCAATCTTCACGAACGCCTTGCTAACATCGATACGTGAGTCCCGAGCGCGAAACGAAACTGATTCCCGCCGTAGTGGGGCCCACCGCTTCCGGCAAAAGCGACCTCGGCATCAAGCTGGCTCTCGCGCGCGAAGGCGAGATCATCAATCTCGATTCCGTTCAGGTTTATCGCGGTATCAACATCGCAACAGCTAAAGTCCCTCAAGCCGAGCGACGGGGCGTGCCCCATCACCTGATCGACATTGTCGAGCCGACTGAGAACTTCACTGCGGGCCACTACGCACGTCTGGCGGCGCGGACGATTCAGGAAGTCGAAGCTCGCAATCACACCGCGATACTCGTGGGCGGCACGGGCTTCTACTTGCGCGCTTTGGTGAAGCCCTTGTTTGAAGGACCGCCGACCGACACCAAGCTTCGCGAGCGGCTCGCCGTTCTGCGCGACAGACGGGGCGCGGAGCACCTGCATCGAATGCTCGCGCGCGTTGACACCCAAGCGGCGTTGAACCTTAGTCCCCGTGACTGGCCGCGCACGATGCGGGCGCTGGAGGTCTACTTTCAAACCGGCCGGCGTATTTCAGAGTCACAACCCGAAATGCCTCCCGCCCCCGAGCTTGCATCGCGCATCCGAGTGATCGCGCTCAACCCGCCGCGAGAAGAGCTGTACGCGCGCATCAACAAACGGGCGGATCAAATGTTCGACAGCGGGCTGGTCGAAGAAGTCGAGTCGCTGATCTCGTCAGGAATCCCGCCGGCGGCGAAGGCTTTTCAAGCTCACGGCTACCGCCGCGTTGTGGAATACCTGCAAGGCAAACGAACTCGAGACGACGCGTTGAATCAAATGAAGCTGGACACGCGCCACTACGCCAAACGGCAGCTCAGTTGGTGGCGCTCCTGGCCGAGGGTGAAGTGGATCGATCGATTTGGGGATGAGCAGGAGGCTTTCGAGGCAGCCGAACGTTATCTAGCAGGCTCCTGAAAAAGCCAAAAAGGGCTCCCACCCACGGGAGTGCCGATAATCCCACCAACGCAGTTGGTGGATCGTTCATACGTGGCCTACAAGCAAGAACGCAGCGTGCTTTTGAATCCCACCAACGCAGTTGGTGGTTCGTTCATACCTAGCCTAACTCTCCGCTCGGATTCACTTTCCGGCTGATCAGAGCTAGGTCGGATATGAACGATCCACCAACTGCGTTGGTGGGATTGCACCTGAATACTTGTGTGTCATCGACTTTTTCAGCAGCCTGCTAGACGGAGAAGCAGTGTAGATTTCGCGTGTGAGGTCAGAAAGTGATTATCTGCTGGATCACTTGATCGAGGCCGAATCTCTCAAACTCAAGCCGATCGCGCGCGAGCAGCTTCTGCAGATCCTCGATCACGTAAGAACGAAACCTTTCGGCGTATGCGGTCGACCCCGTCACCGCCTCGACTGCGAGCTTGAGCGCTTCGGTTAAGCCGGCGACAAACTCTTCAGCGGCAGCGTGTCCTACGAAAACGATTTCACCCGCCAGGTATTCGAACTCGCCCGCGAATGGATCGAGGAACGGAAACCGGTCGGCGATCTGTAGTTG
>JBGQGO010000550.1:0-4186 GCA_041497455.1 Blastocatellia bacterium
GAGCCTCGCTTTTTGATGGGCGAGTTGCAGGAGCAATTTGCGGTAGTCGTCATCCGATCCGAAGATGAGCTGGCGATTGTTGCCTCGAGTGATGATGTGGTAGAGCCCTCCCTGGATTTCGAGTCTCGGCTTGCGCATTCCACATCGAGGCTACTTTCGCAGCACCGATATGTAAAGTGTGAATTGCACTTTTGCACGCCTGACCCCAGTCCCCGTCCCCCCATACTTTGCATTCTTCACCCGACGCAAAGTATCCAACGAGCACCAAGCACTCGATCCCATCCACCATTTCATTGTCGATCATTCTTAGTCGATTGAGTTCGTCCAAACGGACTGCCGTTATCTGATCAGTCAGCAGCCTCGGAATTGTGCCCGCGCTCCCCCAAGAGGCCGCGATTGCACCTGCAACGGCCAAGTCCAGATTCTTCTTAGGCTCTAGCTTGTTGCCGTGAAAAGAGTACGATGCCCACCCGGTTGTTCCGTCAGACCAAATCAAACCACTCTGCTTGTAGCCAGGGGGTTGACTATACTCAACGGTCCATGCGAACCGCAGCCTGCCGGGCCTCTTGAAGAGGGTCTCAAACTCAACCCGGTGATCGCTGCTTCTCAAGTGCACAATTGACGTCCCCTTATCGCTGTAGGTGAGTAGGGATTGATATGTGGCTACAACCTGCCTCATAACCTGAGTGGCATCTGCGCGGTCTGGTGCTTCAGGGTGAATGCCGGTGAAATGCACCGGAATGAATAGCGCGATGAGTAGCGGTACAACTCTAGAGTTCTTCACGTTTTTCTTCTCCTGTCCCGCGTAAGCGGGGTAATCGTCTTAGTACGTGAGTCTGCGTGATTTCATCGGTAGCGCCGCTAACACTACCCACCAAAATCACACCAGCAGTCCTTAACGTTCCTTCTGCAGATCTCCATCTGGCTGCTCATGCATTGAAACCAGTGGTCCACCGCTGCCACAATGGCCTCTTGGCCCGCTATCCCTGCGGCAAGGAGGCAGGCACCCATGCAACCGGGATTTAGACCGCCGGTACCACCGAGGCACTTCTTTACACACTTATAACCAGCCTTGCGAGGGCCCGGGGTTATGATGCTTAGCTCCTCCAAGAACTTGTACCAGCAGAAGTCCCAGGCGATCTCACAACACTCTCCGCAACTTATTCGAGGGTCGCCGCCGCCTCCTCCTCCTCCAAATGAGAACCAACCACCCGGGCCGCAGTCGCCCATCGTTCCAAACCACAATCCATCAAGAAATACGTCATAACACACACCCGGAGAGAGCGGAGGAAGTCCCAACAGTAGTCCTGATGGGTCGGTTTTGTTTATAGGATCGTTCTCACCGTAGTTGTATTTATCCCAGCTTTGAGGTCTGGATGGCGCTGATGTACGAGAATCGCCTTTTCCGCAACCGGCGCTTTTCGGTCGCGTATTCGCACAGGCTCGAATTAAACCGCCGATGAGTGAGATTCGCCTAACGGCGAGCGATGGAGCGGACCATTCGTGCTACCAGAGCCCGCCGAGTGATTTTGTGATTATGCCCACAGGAAAGAGACGCGGCGATGATGCTGCTAAACGATTTTCGTGTCAAGAAAATTCGTCATCGTTCTGAAAATAATTTCTTCCTACTCGGGCGCACGGTTTCAATGAGCCCATCCGGCCCATGGGTTGCCTGCGACCGGCTATCAGAGCGCTATGCTTGATCAGTTAAGCAGGGACCTCTTGAAGATGCTCGATGCGTCCGTAGCGGCGGTCGCGTGTTTGATAGTCAATCAGTGCGGCGAAGAGGTCTCGCTCGCCGAAATCCGGCCAGAGCGTCTCAGTCACGTGGATCTCGGCGTACGCAATCTGCCAGAGCAGAAAGTTGCTGATGCGTATCTCGCCGCTGGTACGTATGAGCAGATCAGGATCGGGCAGCGCTCGGGTGTAGAGGTTTCGGCGGATGAGTTCCTCGTCTACGTCGTCCGGCTGCAAGCGCCCCGCTGCGACTTCTCGAGCGATCTTTCGAACAGCATCGACGATCTCGGTGCGGCCGCCGTAGTTGAGGGCGATGTTCAGTCGCATCCCGGTATTCTGAAACGTCGAAAGCTCCGCCTTGCGAATCTGTTCGAGCACCGAGATGTGAAGCTCTTCGCTGCGGCCGATCATGCGAAACCGGATGTTGTTCTCCTTGAGCGAGTGAAGCTCTTTCCGCAAGTACTCGATCAACAAATCCATCAAGGCGCGAATCTCGAAACGCGGGCGCTTCCAGTTCTCAGTCGAGAACGCATAGAGCGTAAGGCACTCGAGTCCCAGGCGAGCGGAGGTCTCGACCGTCCTTCGCACGGCGTCCGCGCCCGCGCGATGTCCAACGACTCGGGGCATGCTGCGCCTTGCAGCCCAGCGGCCGTTGCCATCCATTATGATCGCCACGTGCCTGGGCAACCTCGCCAGGTCCAGCTCAAGCAGCAAATCTTCGTTGCTCGTCTTGTCCGCCGTTGCAATGTCAAAACTTCGCATAGCCATGATGTTTGCACCCCTGTTGTTCATCTGGTCGAGAACACTCACTTTACTCTAGCGATCCAAGCGCGAGTCTCTTCGTCCCGTAGAAAACGAAATCGAGGACGTCCCCGAACGAACCGCCTTCCGAGAACCTGAGCAAGGACGCGTGAGCGTTTTCAGGCAGCTCAAACGCGAGCTCGGTTGTGCAAGAGGCCCCTGCCGGAATCGGACCGCTGCATTTGTCGCCCTGAGTAGATTCCACCGCCCGTTGCGCGGCTTCTGACAGGTGAAACTCTCTCCCGGCATCGTCAACCAGAATCGCGGACGCCCTTTTGAAGGTGAAGTCCACGCGCTTTGCGTGATTCGCAATCTTGAGCGTCACGAGGTAGTAGACCGCTTCCGCGTTTGTCTGAGATTCCCCGCTCCCCAAAGAATTCACCTTGCGAACTCCCTGCACCGAGAAGGCGAAATCGTCGTACTGAATCTCTTGATTCAAGCCGACAGTCTGATCCTTGCGGTTGAGTACGGCCAACATCGCCAGCAGTGAGACGCCGATGGCCGCGACGATCGCGACGGTGACGGCAATGCCCTTTGAATTCTGTTTCATTCGATTTAGCGGGGGCGAAAAAAGGAAATCGCCTGCATTCTATAGCATCCCTTCAGAGAATAAATGAGCAATTAGTGAGAAAGTTGTGAGAACCCGCGAGAATGTACCGTAGACTGTCTAGTCTGCGGATCTATCAACCGCAGACTAGACAGTTCTACGGTACAAGCCGGATTGACGTCACTCTGCGCGCAATACCGCCAGTTCTCTCCGCGCGGTCTCGGGCGTCAAGGCACGTTGGTCGCCGTTTCGCGAATTGCCCGTCTCGTCTACGTTCTGATTCGAGGCAAACCCTGACGGATGAGAGCCAAACCCTGTCAGCACCGCTTCGAGCATTGGCAACAGTGACGTTACCCGCTTCGCTCGGATCATCCAGTCCCATAACGGCTCGAACTTCTTCCACCCACCCGCGTAGGCGACGTGCCTCAACCGTTCTTTGAGGCCGGGCTTCGCGAACGCTCCCTTCCAGATCGAGCCCCACTTGTAGAACTCCGTGTAGGCGCGCCAGTAGCCAGCCTCCAGCGCTTCAGGTGTCATCTTCGCGGGCTTGAACACAACGTGGCGAGTGTCGAACAGGTCCCAGTCATCGCTCATCATTCGTCCCTGGGCCTGCATCCGCTGGTACAGCGCAGTGCTCGGATACGGCGTGAGAATGTGAAACGTAGCGGTCTCGATTCCTTGCTCGATGGCCCATTCGACTGTGCGATCGAAGACCGTCTCGTCGTCATCGTCCATGCCAAAGACAAAGCTCCCGTTAATCATCACGCCCGCGTCGTGCAGCCGGCGAATCGCCGCGGTGTAGTCCCTATCCAGATTCTGATACTTGTTCTGCTCGAGCAGATTGTTGCGGTTCAATGTCTCAAAACCGACGAACAAACTTCGAAGCCCGCTCTCGACTGCTTTCTCCAACAAGCGCGGAGCCAGCACCGAGTTGACTGTTCCCGCTGCTTGCCACAGCCGCTTCATTCCCTTCATTCCATCGAACAGGGCCGATGCGAATCGAGGGTCTCCAAACAAATGGTCATCCAGAAAGTAGAGATGCCGCCCGGGCAGACGATCGATCTCGGCCAGCGCTTGATCGACCTGCTGAGTGTAGAAGCC
>JBGQGO010000551.1:0-4179 GCA_041497455.1 Blastocatellia bacterium
CGATTACCCGCGTCGATTGCGGCGCGAAGCTTTGTTATCTCGGTGCGGAGACGGCTCCGATTGCGGCGGTTCGCTTCGTTGCGTCTGTCAGCCTGCCGCGTTCGCTTCTCCGCTGATTTGTGATTGGCCATGCGTTCAGTCTCTCCTACTGCGAACAGATTTGCTTCGTGAAAAGACGAGTAGGATAGCGGGCGCGACAAACTAGTGTCAAGGTTTACGAACAGACTCGCGCGCGCGTCAGACTTTCGCGCATGCGATCGTTGTAGCAGCCATCCTGAATCTCCACGGGGCAAGCCCGTGGCATCCTTGGCCCACAAGTCGGCCTTGTGTAGCAGCCATCGTAAATCTCCACGGTGCAAGCCCGTGGCATCCTTGGCCCGCAAGTCGGCCTTGTGTAGCAGCAAGCGTGAACCTCCAACGGTGCAAGCCCGTGGCATCCCCGGACCTGCGCTCCCAGGCGGCCTTGACTCATACCGAAGCAAGATACGATAGTGGCTCACAAGCGGCGACATTGGGAATGCTAACAACGAAAGGTCGGTTTCAAACGGTGACGGGTCCTGACTTTCACGACGTATTGATGGCGCGGCGGCAGATTCGTTCTTATCTTCGGCGAACTCCGATGCACTCGTATCCGGCGATCAACGAACTGATCGGCGCCGAGGTCTTCATCAAGCACGAAAACTATCAACCGATCGGCGCGTTCAAAGTGCGCGGCGGCATCAATCTGCTCTCTCAGCTCAGCGCCGAAGAGCGAGAGCGCGGAGTCATCGCCGCTTCAACCGGCAATCACGGCCAGTCGGTGTCGTATGCCGCGCGGTTATTCGGCGTCAAAGCTCGAATCGTCGTTCCCGATGCCGCCAACCCTGGAAAGGTCGCCGCGATGCGGGGGATGGGCGCCGAGGTGATCCTTCACGGAGAGCGGTTCGATCAAGCGCGGCTTCACTGCGAAGCGCTCGCTCACGAGCACGGCTATCGCTACGTTCACTCCGGCGATGAGCCGTTGTTGATTGCCGGCGTTGCAACCGAAGCGCTGGAGATGATCGAGGACGAGCCGGGACTCGAAGTGATTCTCGTTCCGGTCGGCGGAGGGAGCGGCGCGGCCGGCGTATGCATCGCCGCGAACGCGATCGACCCAAACATTCGAGTCGTGGGCGTGCAGTCGGAATCGTCGCCGGCAGCTTACCAGTCGTGGCTGGCGAAGCGGCTCGTCGAAGCGCCCAATAAAACGTTTGCAGAAGGCCTGGCGACCGGCAGTGCCTTCGCGCTGCCCCAGGCGATTCTGTGGGAGCGTTTGAGAGAATTCGTGCTCGTCGGCGAAGAAGAGATAATGCGAGCTATGGTGTGGATGATCGAACGGGCGCACTCGCTGGCCGAAGCTGCGGGGGCGGCTCCTTTGGCCGCCGCGTACCGCATGCGAGATGAGCTGGCTGGAAAGAAGGTAGGGCTGGTTTGCTCGGGCGGCAACACCTCGCTTGAGCACTTGAAACTCGCGCTCAACCGGCCTTGAATAACAGCCCAAAGACCGGAGCCGATTCCTTACCTCACGTTGTCTGAAAACAGATTGATCTTGCCCTTCAATAGTAGTGAATTATTTGACGCCCAGGTTCCGTCTATCTGTGTGTGGGAGGGTTAGCTTCGGCTGACCCGGCGTCGACATAAGTGCCGCTTGATCTCTTAAGAAAGGACTATCCCAATGGCTAACTTCTTTTCGAACACTTTTGGCCGGGTCACCGAGTTCGTCACCGGGTGGATCCCCTGGTACAAGCTACCAGTCCCCGTTGGACTGACGAGGGTGTTCCGGATTCGGGAGAAACTAAGGTCGGACAATCTCTACGACACCGGAAAGATCGACGCGATCGAGGCTGCGCCTCTTGGGAAGCCGGGTGAGAGCCAACGAGCGTCGCGAACAATCGACGGGACGTACAACGATCTCGGGCAGCCGAGAATGGGAAGCGCGGGGGCTCGTTTCGGCCGCAACGTGCCGCTCGATCACACCACGGTAGACAGCGCCGCGCTGCTCACCCCAAGCCCTCGAACCATCAGCCTCGAGCTGATGACGAGAAGTCAGTTCCAGCCTGCGGCGTCGCTCAACCTGCTGGCGGCTTCGTGGATTCAGTTCGAGGTTCACGATTGGATGAGCCACGGCAGCAACGATAAGGACAGTCCGTTCGAGATTCCGCTCGACAACGCCGATCCCTGGCCCGAAACCGAATGCCCGATGCGCATCCGCCGCACTCGCCACGACCCGACGCGCAAACCCGGCTCGACCAGTCCTATACCCAGCTACTCCAACACCGAGACACACTGGTGGGATGGCTCGCAGATTTACGGCAGCGATCTCGAAACTCAGAACAAAGTTCGGTTGGGCGTCGACGGCAAGCTCAAGCTCGCAGGCGACAACCTGCTGCCGGTCGATCCGCACACCGGCATCGACATATCGGGCGTGACTGGCAACTGGTGGGTCGGGCTTGCGATGCTGCACACGTTGTTCACGCTCGAGCACAACGCGATTTGCGACCGCCTGCGCTCCGAATTCAAGACGTGGACGGATCAGGAGCTGTTCGATCGCGCGCGGCTGATCAACGCCGCCCTTATGGCGAAGATCCACACCGTTGAATGGACTTGCGCGATTGTTGCTCACCCAACCGTTGTAGCCGGCATGAACGCCAACTGGGACTTGATTCGTAAATCGAAAGCCGAGCATCACGCGGCGCCTTATGCGATGACCGAAGAGTTCGTCGCGGTCTATCGAATGCACCCGCTCATGCCCGACGATTACAGTTTTCGCTCGTTTGCAAACGGCAACGTCGTCGAGGAGCGGGCGCAGCCGGACGTTTCGTTCAATCACGCGCGCGAGTTGATGACAAAGTTCTCAATGGCGGATCTCTTTTACTCGTTCGGCGTGATGAATCCGGGCGCGATCAGGCTGCACAACTATCCGCGCTTTCTCCAACTGCTCAAACGGCCGGACGGCCCGACGATTGATTTGGCTTCGGTGGACATATTGCGGGACCGTGAGCGAGGCGTCCCGCGCTACAACGAGTTTCGCAAGCTTATCGACAAGGACCCGGTCAAGAAGTTCGAAGACCTGTCGAGCAACAAGGAATGGGTGGAAGAGATTCGGCGCGTGTACGGCGGGGACATCGACAAAGTCGACTTGATGGTTGGCTTGTACGCGGAAGATCTCCCGGAAGGCTTCGGCTTCAGCGAGACCGCGTTTCGGATATTCATCTTGATGGCGTCTCGCCGGTTGCAAAGCGACCGCTTTTTCACGACCGACTACAACGAGAAGACGTACACGAAGACCGGCTTGAACTGGATCGAGGACAACAATATGAGGACCGTTTTGAGGCGGCACATTCCGGCGTTAGGCCCTGTGCTTGATAAGGTGGACAACGCTTTCAAGCCGTGGCCGAAGAAGTAAGCGTTGCGGCGCGTGATCAATACGCAGGTGATCACCCGAATGAGCAGACGACCTGAGAACAGGAGGCTCGTATGAATTTTGACAACAGTTGGGATGCGGTGCTGAAGCCGGGCAAGGCTACAGTTTATTTTGATGTGCTTGATCAGACCAGGTTTGAAGCTGACGCAACGTCGTACAGCAAGATCAACGCGTGGTGGCTGGCCGAGCTTTGCCGCTTGATCTACAGACAAGAAGCCGACGAAGTGAAGGACGCAAAACCGCCGACCCGGCAGCAAGTGCTCGACAAGGTCCAGCTCGAGCAAGTTGAATTCTTCAATGAGGGTGGCACTGAGGCTGCTTTGATCAAAACGAAGGGCTCAGGTGCCGTTCAGTTCGCGGCGCTCGTCTTCCGCGGCACAACTGACACCGAGGACTGGTTGACCGACTTTAAGGCGGTCCCGAAGAATTGGGCGGGACGAGGACTTATCCACGATGGCTTTGGAGAAGGGCTCAAACTGGTCTGGGCCAAAATCGCCGCATCGCTTGATAAGAACGTGCCTTCGGATTGTCCCCTGTTCATCACTGGTCACAGTCTCGGGGCGGCGCTTGCTACTCTAGCGGCGTCCTTGAGCCAACCGCGCGCGTTATACACTTTCGGGTCTCCGCGAGTGGGCGATAACGACTTTGGCGCAACGCTCTCCGGCGTGAACGTTTTCCGAGTGGCGAACAATCGTGATGCAGTGCCGACCGTGCCTCCGCCTTTGCCGTTTCATCAC
>JBGQGO010000552.1:0-4166 GCA_041497455.1 Blastocatellia bacterium
ACCTCAAGTCCGCTGTGCACGGCGAGACTCACGAGTACACCGATATGTATCCGAGCATGGCGAAGGCCGCCCGCGAAGAAGGCTTCGCCGAGATAGCCGATTGGTTCGAGACGCTGGCGAAGGCTGAAAAGTCGCACGCCGGCCGCTTCAGCAATCTGCTCAACACGATCAGCTAGCCGAGCATCGAGATAAACTGTAGGGGCCTTCATTTGGACTGCGGCGGCAAGGTACTCCGCGACGCCGCTTTTTGTCTGCGAATCGGAAACCAAATCGGCGTCGCGGAGTACCATGCCGCCGCCGTCCAAATGACGCCCCAACAGGTTCACACGGATTTGACTAGTGACAACAAACGAAAAGAACATCGGCTACAAACCAACGGATGGATTGTCCTACGATCCAGCCGAAGAGAAGTACTGGGAAGCGGGTGCGCTCAACAATGAGATCGAGCGAACGTTCGAGATCTGCCACGGCTGCCGGCTCTGCTTCAAATACTGCGACGCGTTCCCAACGCTTTTCTCGCTTTTGGACAAAAAGTATGACGGCGATGTTCGGCAGGTCACTCCGGCCGAGACCGGCACAATCATGGACTCGTGCTTTCAGTGCAAGCTATGCGAGGTCCAATGCCCTTACTCCGAGCGCGACGGCCACGAGTTTCGGCTCGACTTCCCGAAGCTGGTGCATCGCTACACTGCCCAACGCGCACGCAGCGAGGGCTTCACTTTGCGAGACAAGATACTCGCCGACCCTGATCGTGCAGGAACTATGGCGCGCGCGAGCTTCGGCCTCGCGAACTCGTTAAGCAAGGTCCGGCTGCACCGAATCTTCCTCGAAAAGGTTTTGGGTATTCACCGCGACAAGCTGCTCCCGGACTTTGCGTCGAGCACTTTTGAGAAATGGGCTGAACGCGCCGGCAAGATTGCGGCCGAGCCCGGCGGCGAAGTGGTCTTGTTCCAGACGTGCTACGTTCAGAACAACGAACCGCAGATTGGACGCGACACCGTCGAGGTGCTTGAAAAAAGCAGCGTAGACGTGAAGTGCGTGGCCGGGCTTCAGTGTTGCGGCATGCCTGCCTGGGAACGCGGCGATCTCGAGTCGCTTCGCAAACACGCGAAAGCCAACCTGAAAATCCTGCTGCCGTTCGTCGAGAAAGGCGCGAAGGTCATCGCGATCAATCCCACCTGTTCGATGATGATGCGCCGCGAGCATCCGACCCTTGTCGAGCCGGAAGACCGGCCGGCTGCCGAAAAAGTAGCCGCGGCCGTTATGGACCCAAGCGAGTTTCTCTGGTCGATTCGCAACGAACCGCGCTTCAACACCGACTTCCGCAGCACACCGGGAGCAACGGTGGGGTATCACGCGCCTTGTCATCTTCGAGCGCAGGGAGTCGGCTTCAAAGGGCGCGATCTGATTCGCAAGATCTCGGGAGTTGTTCCGCAAACAGTTATGGAATGCTGCGGCCACGACGGCACCTACGCGATGACCACCGAAGGCTTCGTGCCGTCGGCCAGAATCGGCAAGCGGGCCTTTGACGGCATGCAAGAGAGCAAGTCGGAAGTATGGGCGACCGATTGTCCGTTGGCAGCGATACAGTTTCAGCAGCACGCTGGCGTAAAACCAATGCACCCGATGTCGATACTCGCGCGAGCTTATCGACAGGACGGCTTCGCTGAAAAGATAAAGCCGGAACAAGAACAAGGGGGTTCAGAGAAGTGAAACCAGTCGAGCGATCGGAAATCTTAGACTATGTGACCTATCAGGAAGGGCGCGACGCCTTCAGAGAAGAAATCTTCGCGGTAAAGGCGCCCCGCCGCGTACACATCGGCGAATACCTTACGCTTTTGTTCGAGAACCGTCTGACTGTGCGCTATCAAATTCAAGAGATGGTGCGCGCCGAGCGGATCGTGAAAGAAGCCGACATCCAACATGAGATCGACACTTACAACGAAGTGCTTGGCGGCGACGGCGAGTTCGGCTGCACGCTGTTGATCGAGATCGACGACCCGGCAGTTCGCGACGTGAAGCTCCGCGAGTGGTGGAGTCTGCCTGAGAAGATGTACCTGCAGCTCGAAGACGGAACGCGGATCTGGGCGACGTTTGACGAGCGCCAACGGGGAGACGACAGGGTCAGCTCGGTTCAATATATGAAATTCAACACCGGCGGCCGCGTTCCTGTTGCAGTGGGTGTTGACTTGCCGACGTTGAAAGCGGAAACAACCCTGACCGAGGAACAGCGCCAAGCCTTAGATGAAGACGTATCGTCCTAAGGAGCTTCCAAAAGGTGTTAAAAGGAAAGTTCGGGGGCGCAAGAATACATATGCTACAATCGACGTTCTAACGTGTCGCTAGCCATTTGATGGTCGACGATCCGACAATCAAGAAACGAGCAGGTGATCTTCGATCAACGCATTGTTAGGAAACCAGGAATGAGACCGCAATCAAAGACGAACGGATTCTCGTTGTATCGGGGTGAGGACCCTCGCGAATTGCCTTCCTATAGCGTTCGCGAGACGGCGCACTATTTGCGAATACCAGTCGCGACGGTGCGATCGTGGGTTCTCGGCCGCTGGTATCCAACTGAGCAGGGGAAGCGGCGCTTCGCGCCGGTCATCGCCCTTCCCGATCCGAACAAGCCACTGCTCTCCTTTGTAAACATGGTAGAGACTCACGTGCTTGATGCAATTCGGCGAGAACACAATGTTCCCTTGCATAAGGTAAGAACGGCCCTGCAGTATCTCAAGAAGCAGTTCCCATCTGAACATCCACTGGCCGATCAAAGCTTCGAAACCGATGGCTCGAATCTGTTCATACAAAAGCTGGGTCAACTGATCAACGTTTCTCAGGAGGGCCAGTTGGCGATGCGCGAGTTGCTAGATGCGCACTTGCGCAGGATACAACGTGATCCTTCCGGTCTCGCTGTGCGGCTTTACCTGTTTACCAGAAAACGCACATCGGAGGAGCCAAGGGTCGTCGTCATCGATCCGCTTGTATCGTTCGGGAAGCCGGTTCTTTGCGGGACCGGTGTTCCTACGGCGGTCATTGCCGAGCGCTATAAGGCCGGTGAATCCATAGATGAGTTAGCGAGCGACTATGGGCGGCAAAGGTCGGAGATCGAAGAAGCGATCCGTTGCGAGCTCGAAGTCGAAGCAGCTTGAGCCTCTCGTTTTTTTTCTGGATCGATCTCTCGGAAAAGAAATAATTGCCAATGCGCTTCGAGCGGCGGGGGCGGATGTGCGAATCCACGATGACCTGTTTACCCAGGACGCCCGCGACCTGGACTGGCTTCCAGAAGTCGGCAAGTTGGGATGGACA
This sequence comes from Blastocatellia bacterium, assembly GCA_041497455.1. Lineage (GTDB taxonomy): Bacteria > Acidobacteriota > Blastocatellia > UBA7656 > UBA7656 > Onstottus_A. The sequence goes on from JBGQGO010000552.1 coordinate 3,310, forward strand.
GTCTTGACCAAGGACAGTCACATCAAGCATCGGCTGGTCGAGCGGATAGCACTACTGGAATCGGGAGTGCGGGCGTTCGTCCTTGTCTCTGGGAACCTTACAGGTCCCGAGATGGCAAAGATCTTCGTCACGGCCCTGCCAAAGATGAACAGGTTCGCTGCAAAACACTCACCTCCTTTCATCGCCAAGATCCATCGGGACGGCTCAATCGAGGCGTGGGTGAACGAATAGCGATCCCCTAAGTTGCGGGACCCAAGACCCACGTTGTTTTCAGAAAAATCTTCACCAACTGCTAATCTGTTAATAAACCTTCCCGGAGGGCGTTTTATGGATGGAGACGAAGTGAAGGAGCAAAGAGTGCAAGCCGTTAAACACCTTAGAGCCGTACCCAGTCCTCCCGATGAGCTCGAACTTCTTTATCGAGAACACCACGACCACGTTTTCCGGGCCGCCTACCGCGTAACCGGCAGCGTCGTGGACGCCGAGGACGTTCTTCAAACCGTTTTTCTCCGACTCGTGCGGCGCAAAGAGAAAGTCGACCTGTCGCCTAGCCCAGGCAGCTATCTCCATCGCGCCGCTGTTAACGCCTCGCTTGATTTGTTGCGCAGCCGGACCCGCTCGCGCTCGGTGTCTATCGAAGAGATCGCGTTTGATGCGCCTCATAGCTCCGAGCCAAGTCCGGAAACTCAACAGGTCGATCGCGAGCTTCAAAATCAAATCAGGCGGTCCATTGCGACGCTTGGTCCAAAGGCTGCTGAGATCGTCGTGCTCAAGTACTTTGAAGGGCACAGCAATCTCGAAATCGCCGAGATGCTCGGCACGTCTCAGATGGTAATCGGCGTGCTGCTGCATCGGGC
>JBGQGO010000553.1:0-4162 GCA_041497455.1 Blastocatellia bacterium
CGGTCGCCGTTCTTTGTGATGATGACGACGGTCGAGCCGATGATGCGTGGCTTGGTGAGTGTCGCGGCGGAAGGCTGGCTGCTGGCGGTGCGTGAACGCGGGGGCGCCTTCTTCTTACGTTTCTGCGCTTCAGCAGCCGTGCCGGCGAAAAGTGAAATGACGATGAGGGCGATTAGTGATCTCATACCTGCGCTCTCCAAATCCCACCAACGCAGTTGGTGGATCGTTCATACTCGGCCTACACGGAGGCGAAGCCCGGCTCCGGAATTCCACCAACGCAGTTGGTGGATTGTTCATACTCAGCCTACAAACCGAACTGGCGGAACTCAAAACGTATCGGCGCGCGCCGCCATTGTAGGTTGGGTATGAACGATCCACCGACTGCGTTGGTGGGATTCGCGCGCGGCGGCGACTGCGTTCCGTAGGTCGAGTGTGAACGAACCACCAACTGGGTTGGTGGGATTATCGGCATCCGACGTAAGATCTGTCGCATTCCCTTTCCCATCAGCCTGCCCGAGATACGCGGAAGACGCTCCGCGACCACCTGCAATGGCCCTCGTTATGAAGCCGCGACCGCTTCGTTGAGAGCTTTAGCTTGAGCATACACGCCTTCCGCTGCCGATTCACCACTGGGCATGTTGGTGCGGGCGCTCTCGAGAGCTTCGTTGGCTGCCTGCTCGACTTCCTGTGTCGCTCGCATTTCCAAGCGTCGAAGCACCTCGGCGTTACGATCTCGCAGTCCGTCAGTGTGTTTCATGCGGCGTCCGCTTTCAAGATCCACCGTGCCCTCGATCAAATAGGTTTCGTAGAGCCCGATTGGGTCTCGCTTGCCCCAATGTGAGAACAGCGTCGAGTCAAACGTTGCCCGCGCCTCGCGTTCATCGTGCGTCGCGTGCCCGCCCATCCTGAACGTGTCGGCGATCAGCAGCACCGGTCCGCGACCCTGGCGGCACGCATCGGCGGCGAGCCTGGTTGCTGAGTAAGCGTCAAGCACATTGTTGCCATCGAACGAGCCGCCCTCAACCCCGTATGCGGCGGGCCAATCGAGGAACGAGCCTCGATGATGCTGGTCTAGCCGAGTGCCCAGAGCCACCTTGTTGTCTTGAATGATCACGATCATGGGAAGCCGCTGCACCGCTGCGAAATTCATGCTTTCGTGAAACACGCCGGATTTGGTTGAGCCGTCGCCTATCCACGTGAGCGCAACGCGAGGCTCGCGACTGAGCTTGAAGCTGAGCGCAACACCCGCGATGACCGCCATTATGTCGCCGACGTGACTGATGGGAGCGAGCACACCGCGCTTGAAGTCTCCGATGTGAAGATCGCGCCCGCGAGTCGGTGAGTCGGCCGTGCCCAGGTAGCCGCGAAGCATATCGGCCAGCGGCATTCCCATCTCGTGACAACTGCCGGCGTTGCGAATCATCGGGGCAATAAAGTCGAATGATAGTCCGTCGCGCGCGACCGAGCGGTCGAGCGCATGGACCGGACCGATCGTCGCCGCTTCTTCGCCCGTGCCGAGCCACGCTTTCGAAATCACGCCTTGCTTGACCCACCGGTTGAGCGCGATGTCGTGGAGGCGATTGCGAACCAGACCTTCGTAGAGCGCAAGCAACTGCGCAGATTCAAGCGCGCTTATGACCGCATATCGCGCGGAGTCTTTTTCTATAGTGCGCGCGAATCCGGCGACGACCTCAGGATCAGGCTTCCAGTCGATGTATTCAGGTGGATCGAATGCGGGATAGCGGATCATAAAAACTAGTTTCGGGTTTATGGTTTCTAGTTTCTAGTTTCTAGTTTCTGGTTTGTGGTTTCTGGTTTCTAGTTTCTGGTTTCTCGTTCCATCTGCTCGACGGCGTGTCGCCACATAACCAGAAACCACAAACCAGAAACTAGAAACCTCTGCCTATGAGACTGGCCCGAGTGGTGACTTTGGATCGGCTATCGCGATGTCTACCTCGTCGCCCACTTCGGCTCCGAGAGCTTCGGCGGCGCCAGGTGAAACGCTGATATCGAGCCCGGTCTTTTCGTGAGGCCCATAATCCACCGCTCGCACTATGATGGCGCTGCCGTTCTTCGGATTGGTCACGAGCAGTTTCTTGTTCGCCCACCAGCGCTTCACTTCCTCCGGAGTCAGGTGTTCGACGTGATAGTTCCAGCGCATCGCGCAGTAAAAGCTCTTTGGGTTGAGGCTGCGGATTCGCTCGTACACTCCGTGGGGTCCCGTCGGCAGCGCAAGCTTGTCCTCGGGCTTGATGCCGCGATCCTTGGGCCCGCCGAACACACCCACCTTGCCATGAGTCGCGGGCAACTGCGGTTCTTGGTCGACTACAGGGGGTTGAGGCGTAGAAGCCGCCGCAGCAGCGTTTGGTTGTACTGGACTCTCGGGTTCGCTCGAGGCGATCTTCTTGGTCTCAGTTGATGTAGTCTTCGTAGCTGACTTCTGCGCGGCCTTTTTCTTTGAGCCGGCTTTCGCCTCTTTCATAGCATCTCCTTGTGCACGGATCGAGAAGTGCGAATGTCTGTCGCAACACGAGGACCAATTATACACGAATCCCACCCACGGCAGAGACTGTGCGAAAACTCCAGGAATCCCCCCAACGGCAGTTGGGGGATCGTTCAATTCCAGCCTACATAGGGGCGCACCCGAGATTCCCGGTTTGCCCTCTCTCTCCCCTCGCGGCGCGAGGGGAGAGAGATAACCAAAACCGAGGGGGCCGGCTGCCGTCTTGTAGGCTGCACCTGAACAATCCACCCACTTCCGTGGGTGGTATTCGAGGAAGCGTCGTGCGGCCTCCAGCCGAAAGGGTCCTAGCGTTTCACCACAACCTGGCCGCCCTTCATTACGAAGGTGATGTGCTCGAGCACCGTTACGTCCACGGTGGGATCGCCATTGACCGCGATGATGTCGGCGAAGCGGCCGGCCTCGATCGAGCCCACTCGGTCCGACCATCCGAGCAAGTCCGCAGCGTTGACAGTAGCCGCCTGTATCGACTGCATCGGCGTCAAACCGAGCTTCACCATCACCGCGAATTCTCGTCCGTTCAGGCCGTGCGGATAAACCGCCGCGTCCGTTCCGAAGGCGACCTTCACTCCCGCCTTGAATGCGCGGGCGATGTTCAGCCGGGCGGCGGGCAACACGACTTTGGCCTTCTCGACCATGAACTCGGGCACACGCAGCCGTTGGTAGTTCTCCATGAACCAATCGCCGAGATAAAGCGTCGGCACCAGGTATGCGCCTTTCTCTTTTATCAAACGGATTGCTTCGTCGTCGATGAATGAGCCGTGCTCGATTGAATCGACTCCGGCCAGCACTGCTTGCTTTATCCCGGCCGCGCCGTGTGCGTGAGCGGCAACCTTGCGGCCAAGCCGGTGAGCTTCGGCGACAACCGCGCGAATCTCCTCGTCGCTGAACTGCAACGCTTCGGGCGAATCGCCCTTTGATAGCACGCCGCCGCTTGCGCAGACCTTGATGCAATCCGCTCCATACTTGGCTATCTCGCGAGTCTTCTGCATGAGCGCCGGCACTCCATCGGCGACACCGTCGGCCTTGTGATTGAACTCGGGAGCAAGCAGACTCTCGTCGCAGTGGCCGCCGGTCACGCCAATAGCCGGACCCGAGGCGTCGATTCGTGGTCCGGGCACGTCGCCGGCATTGATCGCGTCTCGCAGAGCTATGTCGGAATAACCATTCGCGCCTACATTGCGCACGGTCGTGAAACCGGCTTCCAGAGTCAGTTTGGCGTTCTTGGCGCCGTAGAGAGCTTCGCGGGGAATCGAGATGCCCAGCGCTTCATAACCGTTGTGGCCAGGTTCACCCGTGAGGTGTGTGTGACAATCAATCAGTCCCGGAAGAACCGTCGCGTTGGAAAGATCAATCACCCGAGCGCCGGCGGGAGCCTGAACCGATTGAGCGGGGCCGACCTGCTTTATGCGATCGCCCTCGATGAGAATCGCCTGATCGGTTAACACGCGCCCCGAGCGGACATCGACCAATCGGCCTGCCTTGATGAGCACGGTCTCTTTTGGCGGAGACTGCGCGATCATCAAAGTCGGGCCTAACACGAGCGCCAGCAGCAAGGCTAATACTCTCTGCGTCATCTGCATCCTCCCATAGAGTTTCCCGAGTTGAACGTTTGCAGCGGACTATCGAAGCCTCTTAAGC
>JBGQGO010000554.1:0-4160 GCA_041497455.1 Blastocatellia bacterium
ACGGCTACGGTCCACGGACGAGTCACGAATCGCTTGGCCTTGTTCGCCACCTCGAGCTTGTCGGTCGAGAACTCGTAGTAGTTGTTGTAGTGAGTTATGTCCTGGTACGAAGTGGACTTCTCGTTGAGCGGCGGCGCGGTCGTTTGCGGGGGCGCTTGCACATCGGCGATCTTTTCTCCCGCTTGGGACTCTTCGCGGTGACTGGTGAAATATCGATAGACAAATCCGGTGGCGACCGCGCCGCCGGCGAGAGCGGCGCCGCGGATGAACATCCTTCGGTTGAGATACAACTCCTTGTCAGTGATCTCGCTGCTCTTGATGTCGTCGGATTTCTTGATCAACATAGATTCTTGAATCCTAGCGCTGCTCTATCGGCTGCATCCTGAAATACGAGCCGCGCGTGGCTTCCGGTTTTGGAAGTAGCATAGACTTTAGTCTGTGTGACTCGATTCAATTCCCAGGTTGAGGGTTCAGGACATCGGAGGCTACTCTTGACCGAAGTAATCCGAATCAACTTTGGTGTAGGACGAGGTCGTTAGGAAGATGCCCTTACGTGCTCGCTGACCTTGTAATGCTCCGGCAAACTTCTGGATTTCGGGCCTTCCAACGACGCCCTCCCAACGCTTGGCCTGAATGTAGATCGCGTCGAGCCCAAGCCGGTCTTCCTTTATGATTCCATCGATTCCCCCGTCACCGCCTCTTCCTACGGCCTGCCCAGCGTCTTGGCGCGAGCCACCGTATCCCATGGCGAGCAAGAGATCTACAACAAGCTGTTCAAAGAAATCGGGAGCGCACTCCTTTATGCTGCGCAGTAAATCGGCCGCCAGCGCCTCACGAATCTGCTGATAACCAAGCGCGATATGATCCTCTGGAGTCATCGAGTCAGGACTCGCGGCGACTTGAGTCTCTGTGGACTGCTTGGCGGGCGACCCGAACCCGCAAGACCCGGGAAAGCTACCCAGGAATTTGAGGTCGATACGCTCTGGCTGGCCAGCAAGCACCTGGCGACCAAGGTGCGTGATGCGATAGATTCCGCGTCGCGAAGCCTCGATGAGGCCGGCACGCACAAGGTATGACTTCGCCCAAGCGACGCGGTTCCGAAAGACCGTTGGTCGACCGCTTGGCAGAAGCTGCGTGCGTTCGTCGTCGCTCAGATTTGAACTCGCCGCGAGTGCGTCCAACGTCTCCTGATTTGTGCGCTCCGTGTCGCCTGCCAAGTAGGTAAGCAGCGGCAACATCAAAGACTGGAAATCAGGAATTGCCATAGTTAAGAGCGGCGCGCATTTGCAAGATCGCTATGCTCCCTAGATTCCATTGGCGATCCTGGGCTGGCAGCCCTGCTATCGGCGTCGGCCGTCTTGGTTGATGCAACGGGTTTCATCTTACCCAATTCGAGACACAACCGGCGCAACTGGGAGACTCGTTTCAGTCGAATTGTTACCGCCTCAGGCGACATGTCAACTTTCATCTTGGCTACCCTTCAAGAGCTCAATATCGTCCAAATCTTGACCGCTTCTTCGGAACGACTTAAGTATAATCAAACCCTCGCGAGACACAACGAAAACACTCCCTTTGGCAGACGCCACTCTAATTCGATTGTTCCACGCGCCCGCAACGGCGGGAGTCACCAACAAAAAGTCAACGGCCAGCAAATCGCCATCGCTCGGATCGATCTTGGACAATCGTCGAATCTCGATCGCGCCTTTGTGGAAGGTCATCGGTTGCGCCCCTATGGTGTAACCGAGACTGCGCGCGACTGACTTAGCGTCTTCCAGGCTCTCGGTCAGGATGAGCAAGTCGATATCTACCGTGGCGCGCGGCAGCCCGTGAACAGCCATCGCGAGGCCGCCGCAAACGGCATAATCTATCCCGTGCTCCTCCAGAGCCGCGATGATTGATTCGAATTCTTGGTAGAGATCAAACATGCGCTTCTCTAACAGGCCGCTGAAAGAGTCGATAACACACAAACGTTCACGGGCAATCCCACCAACTGCGAGGCTGTGTGAAAAGTCGGGCGAATAGCGAGTGTGGTGAATAGTACAGCGCGTATTTGCCCCGTGACGCGTTTTCCACAGGGGCCTAATGATTTTCGATCACCCCTTCTGCTGACATTCGGACTTTTCACACAGCCTCTGCGTTGGTGGGATTGTCGGCATCCGACGTGAGAGCTGTTCCATTACCGGTTTCATCGCTGCTAGGTCCTTGTTTCAAAAGCGCAAGCCCGGTCACGCGATCTTGCGAAGCTTCCACCGATACAGCACCTTCATCAGCGTCTTGAAGCGATTCTGCCATCGCTCGGTGTAAGGGAACCACCACCAGTCGCTCTTCATCGGCAGCAAGTCCCAGTTGACATGCTTCATTCGAACGAATTCGAATAAGCCCTGGCTGCCGTGCGTAACGCCCAGACCGCTCTCTTTGACGCCGAACCAGGGAGTCTGGGCCGCACCGTGTGTGTAGAGCGCGTCGTTGATGACGACCGTGCCCGCTTCGATGCGCCGGGCGATCCGGCGGCCGCGCTCGTTATCCGAGGTCCAAACCGAAGCGAGCAGACCGTAGCGCGTGCTGTTCGCTTCCCTGATGGCTTCTTCCTCGTCCTTGACGATCTTGATCGGGAGCACCGGTCCAAACGTTTCTTCAGTCATCACTTTCATCGAGCTGTTCACATCGACCAGAACGGTGGGCTCGAAGAAGTAACCGCCAAGGTCTTCGCGGCGCCGGCCGCCCGTCAAGACACGCGCACCTTTCGCGACGGCGTCGGCGACGTGATCGCTGACGACGTTCAACTGGTTCTCATTAGTGAGAGGACCAATGTCGGTCGAGCAGCCCGACGGCGCGCCGATGCGTAGCTTCTTGACTCCGTCGACGACCGCTGCGATGAACCTCTCGGCGATCGGTTCGGTGACGTAGAGCCGCTCGACCGAAGCGCACACCTGGCCGCAGTTCATGAACGCGCCCCACACTGCGCCCTTCACCGTGCGCTCGAACGGCGCGTCTTCGAGCACGATCATCGGGTCCTTGCCGCCGAGTTCGAGAACGGCGGGCAGCAATCGTTTCGCGGCGCTCTCGGCGATCTTCTTGCCGGTGCGTACGGAGCCCGTAAAGAAGATCTTATCGACGGCCGAGTCGACCAGCGCCGCGCCTGTCGAACCATTTCCTTGCACGACTTCGAGTACGCCTTCGGGGAATCCCGCCGAGGCAAACAGCCGCTTGATCGCATCGCCTACCAGCGGCGTGTACTCGGATGGCTTGAACACGACTGCGTTGCCTGCCACGAGCGCCATCACGATTCCGCCCATCGGTATCGAGAAGGGAAAGTTCCACGGGCTGATGATTCCCACAACGCCCAGCGGCTCGTAGCTGATCATCGAGCGCTTGTTGCGAAAGACCGCGAGCGTGAAGCGTTCGTCGCGAAGGATGCGCTCGGCATTTGCGGCGAAGTGGCTCATCAGATCGCAGGCGGGAAAGACCTCGGCGGTCAGCGCTTCGAAGGCGGGCTTGCCGGTCTCGTCTGAAATAATCGAGATGATTTCTTGTTGGCGATCATACAGCTCGCGCTGAAGCTTGAGGATGCAGCGCGCGCGGTTGCGGAACGACAGAGCGCCCCACGCGGGCTGCGCGGCCCTCGCGCGGGCGACCGCTGCGTTGACTTCGGCTGTTGATGCGATGTGAAAGCGAGCCAGCTCTTCGAGCGTAGAAGGATTGATCGAAACGATTTCGGATGCGCGGCCGTTTGTAGTGGTCGCTTGAGCAGTCATAGGCGCTCCTTTTTGAGACCGGGGAGTTCGAAAACCAAAGCGGTCCCATTTCGCTTCTCTTTTCACTAGCCCAGTGCGTTTACGCCTGGGAAAAAGTGCGGCGGTTCACGATTTAGCCCCATTCATGGGGCTTGTCGGGTCCTTGAGGCGGGAGCCTGTTTGGCTAAAGCCGGCTCGACAAGCCTCCTGAAGGAGGCTGGATGAGTTGCGCTCAATCACCCCAGGCGTAAACGCCTGGGCTAGGGAAAGCGGCGGTCCCACTATCACCCTATCACCCCAGGCGTAAACGCCTGGGCTAGGGAAAGCGGCGGTCCCACTATCACCCTATCACCCCAGGCGTAAACGCCTGGGCTAGGGAAAGCGGCGGTCCCACTATCACCCTATCACCCCAGGCGTAAACGCCTG
>JBGQGO010000555.1:0-4148 GCA_041497455.1 Blastocatellia bacterium
ATGAGAATCTTCCGCGACATAAACGACAGCGCGATCAACACTCCGACCGTCCTGACCTTCGGCGTGTTCGATGGTCTTCACCTCGCCCATCAACTGATAGTGCGCCGAGTGACGGAGCGCGCCCAGGTCCTGGCAGTGCCCGCGACTGTTGTCACATTCGATCCGCATCCGCGAGCGGTGTTGCATCCCGAAACTGCGCCGCCTCTGCTTCAGACCTTCGAGCAGAAGATGGAAGGCATGGAGCGGCTGGGCATCGATCAAACGGTTGTGCTCGGCTTCACTCCGGAGCTTTCCAAATTGAGCGCTGAAGATTTCCTGATGAGCTTCATCTTCGGGCGCCTGGACGCGGGTGAGGTCTATCTAGGCCAGGGGTTCGCGTTCGGGCACAATCGTGCAGGTAGATTCGAGCTCTTGAGTCAGGTCGCCGGAAGACTCGGCCGCGTCGCGGAAGAAGTGCCTGAAGTGCTTATCCACAGTCACCGTGTAAGCTCGACGATGATCCGGCGGCTGTTGGGCGCGGGTCGCATCAATCTGGCGCGGCGCATGCTCGGCCGGCCATACGGCATCGAGAGCCGGGTTATCGAAGGCCGCAAGATCGGCAAGGCTCAGCTCCGATACGCGACTGCGAATCTCAAGCCTGACAACACGGTGATTCCGGCTAACGGGGTGTATGTCACACTGACGTTTGTGGAAGGCGCCTGGCGGCGATCGATCACGAACATCGGCAACAAGCCTACGTTTGGCGGCGAGCCTGAAGTGACGGTTGAGACTCACGTGATGGACTTTGACCGCGAGCTGTACGGCGAGAAGATTCGGGTGAGGTTTCTGCACAGGCTGCGCGGCGAGAAGAAGTTCGAATCGATCGATGCGCTGCGAGATCAGATCGATCGCGACTACGGCCGAGCGGTCCGCTACTTTCAGATGGAAAGTGTTCGGCGCAACTGCGAGTATCGGTGACGGCCGGTCTTTGGCGAAGTGATCTGTGACCCGCTTGTCACGACGGTCGGGTATGTTAACATAGGCCATCACAACTAAGATTCGAGCCGTAAGGGCGCGCTTATGTCAATCAGCCTTCCTCAAACTCCAAGCGCGGAGGGACTGTCTCCTGGGAAGCCCGATGATTTCATCTGGCGCTTAAGCGTCGGCCAGTACCATGAAATGATCCGCACCGGTATTCTCACAGCGGATGATCCGGTGGAACTGCTCGCAGGATGGCTTGTCTACAAGATGCCTAAGAACCCCCCGCATCGCATAGCCACGCGACTCGCTCAGCAAGCGCTTGAATCAGTTGTGCCAGCCGGCTGGTACGTAGACGCTCAAGAGCCGATAACGCTGAACGACAGTGAACCCGAGCCGGACGTGATGATCGTGCGCGGCGAGACCCGCGACTACCGGGATCGTCATCCCGGCCCCGAGGACGTGGCTATGATAGTTGAAGTAGCCGACTCCACGCTTGAGCGCGATCGAGGAGTAAAGAGGATGGTCTACGCTCGCGCTGGGATTCCCGTCTACTGGATCATCAACGTTTTGGAAAGCGTGCTTGAAGTTTATTATGATCCTTCGGGTCCGAGCGAAGACGCGGACTACAGACAGCGGCGGGACCACGGCCTGTCGGATTCCGTGCCCGTGATGATTGGTGGAATCGAGGTTGGCCGCGTAGCTGTGCGGGACTTGCTGCCGTGATTCAAACGGTTTGTCTCATCTAGTAGAGTCTGCCGGCAATCAGGGAATAGGAATTTCCAGGTAACTGTATTCGAGGACGGCCTCGGCTTGTTCCCTCATAACGCCGGGAAACCACACCAGAAAATCATCGAGAGAGGCACCCCCCTCGAGATTCTCGAATAGTGCGATCACGGGCACGCGAGTGTTACGGAAGACCCATGAGCCGCTTACCTTCTCGAGGTCTCGCTCGACCGCGGAACATGAAGACCAATCGATCATAGGTGAACGATACCGTCCTTCATTTCCGATGGCAAGCGTTGCGTACGTTCAATTCACCTTGTATCCCGCCCAATTCAGTTGTATAAAAAGCAGGCCGGTTTTTTTGCGGATCAGTCTTAAGTAGACCAATCGTCATCGCACACAAATCAAGCGAGGTGGCTTCAATGAAAAAACCTATCACCGTCACCGTGAACGGAGTCGCGCATCACGACGAAGTTGAACCGCGTCTTTTGCTGGTTCATTACATCCGAGACGTTCTCGGACTCACCGGCACACACGTCGGCTGTGAGACTTCGATCTGCGGCGCGTGCACGGTCATCCTCGATGGGCAGTCGGCTAAGTCATGCACGATGTTCGCTGTTCAGGCCGATGGCACAAGTGTGACCACTATCGAAGGCATGGCCGCGAGCGGTGATCTGCACCCCGTGCAGGAAGGATTCTGGGAGCAGCACGGTTTGCAGTGTGGCTACTGCACGCCGGGGATGATCATGGCTGCCGCGCAGATGCTGGATCGCAATCCGGATCCAACCGACGCCGAGATACGCCACGGACTCGAAGGGAATTTATGCCGCTGTACCGGCTATCAGCACATCGTCGAGGCGGTTCAATACGCCGCGCGCAAGATGAAAGGCGAAGCTGCGACTGGAGACTGAAGCGTGAAACGTGATGCGTGAAACGTGATGCGTGACCGGAGATACCTGGCGAACCACTTCCGGTCACGAATCACGTTTCACGCATCACGCATCACGCTTTCCGCATCACGGAGAACCAATCATGCCTAAGTACGTCGGACAGAGAATCAAGCGCACCGAAGACCCCAGGTTGATCCAGGGGCTCGGCCACTACGTCGATGACATCAAGCTTCCCGACACGCTGCACGTCGCGTTTTTGCGATCGATGTACGCGCACGCGAAGATCAAGAGCATCGACACAAGCGAAGCCTCGCACGCGCCCGGAGTCGTCGCCGTGTACACCGGCAAAGACGTCGCCACCAAGATCGGACCGGTGCCCTGCGCGGCAGCCTTGCCCGGGTTGAAGATCCCGGACTATCGCGTGCTGGCGGGCGATCACGTCACTTTCGTGGGACATCCGATCGCGGCGGTTGTTGCGACTGACAAGTACGCAGCGCGCGATGCAATCGATCTGATCATGGTCGACTACGAAGAGTTGCCGGTGGTCGTCGACGTCGAGGAAGCCGCCAAGGGCGGGCCGCTCGTGTACGAAGAGTACGGCGACAACATCGCGTACAAGCTCACCAGCGGCGAGGGCGATATCGAGGCGGCGCTGGCTGCTTCCGATCACGTCATCAAGCAGCGAATCGTGCATCAACGGCTCATCCCGATAGCGATGGAACCGCGCGGCGTTCTCGCGCGCTACTATCCGGGTGAAAAAGAACTGACCATTTGGACTTCGACGCAGATTCCGCACCTGGCCCGCACTCAGCTCGCGATAATGCTCGGCGTGCCCGAAAACAAAGTGCGAGTGATCGCACCGGAAGTCGGCGGCGGGTTCGGCTCAAAGCTGAACGTGTACGCCGAAGAGGGACTGGTCGGATGGATATCCATGCAACTGGGTAAGCCGGTGAAGTGGATCGAGGGCCGCCGCGAGAACATGCAGTCCACGATTCATGGACGCGGACAGATCGGCTACATCGAGGTTGGCTGCAAGAACGATGGCACGATCACGGGTCTGCGCTACAACGTGTTTGCGGACATGGGCGCTTACCTTCAGCTTCTCACTCCGGCGATCCCGACGTTGACCGGCCTGATGCTCTCGGGCTGTTACAAGATTCCCGCTATCCAGATGAACGTGACCGCCGTGTTCACCAACAAGATGTCGACCGATGCATATCGCGGAGCGGGAAGACCTGAAGCAACTCAGGTGATCGAGCGAGCTGCCGATCTGGTTGCGGCCCACCTTGATATGGATCCAATAGACGTCCGGCGCAAGAATTTCCCTGAGCCTGAAGAGTTCCCGTTCAAGACGGCGACCGGGTTGTTCTACGACAGCGGCAATTACCAGGGTGCGCTCGAAAAGGCGTTGGGCATGGCCGACTACACGAAGATGCGCGAGGAACAAAAGAAGGCTCGAGAGCAAGGCAGGATCGTTGGCATAGGTGTTTCGACTTATGTTGAGATCTGCGCGATCGGGCCGTCAGCGGCGACTCCCGCAGGCGGATGGGAAAGCGCCACGGTGAGAATCGAACC
>JBGQGO010000556.1:0-4135 GCA_041497455.1 Blastocatellia bacterium
ATGGGTCGGATCATCGAGTCTCGACCTCGAACTGGAAGCACCGGCAACAGTCGAGAGCGCCTTCGCCATTCTCAAGTCCCGGCACCCGCGGCTGGCCGAAATGCAGCGCAGCCTGCTGTTCGCGGTGAACGAGGAATACGCGTCGCTTTCGCATCCGCTATCAGAAGGCGACCGTCTCGCCGTGCTTCCTCCCGTGAGCGGCGGTGAAGCCGGGAGCCGCGACCTATTCGAGATAACCCGCCAGCCTATCGACATCGCGGATATGCGAGCGCGACTCCTCGAGGGAGACTCGGGCGCAGTAGTCATTTTTGACGGAGTCGCACGCAACAATACCAAAGGCCGCCGTACGCTCTACCTCGAATACGAAGGCTACGAGCCCATGTCGCTTCGGACGATGGAACAGATCGGGCGTGAGGTGCACGAGCGCTGGCCAATCAACCGTGTGGGTATCATTCATCGTCTTGGCCGCATCGACATAACAGAGTCGAGCGTCGTCATAGTCGTGACGTCCGCCCATCGCAAGATCGCATTCGAAGCCTGCCACTACGCGATCGATCGCTTGAAGAAGATCGTCCCGATCTGGAAGAAGGAGTACTTCGAGGATGGAGCGGTGTGGGTTGAGAATGAGGAGGCCCGGGGCAAAATGACAAATGAAAAATGAGAATTGGCCCCGGTCTTCTCCGCCAGGCTCCATTTTTCATTTTCCATTTGTCATTTTCCATTTGTCATTTTCCATTTGTCATTTCACTTCTCCAGTCCGCTTCGCGCCTGGGCCGCTTCGCGCTTCTGCTGTTCAAGCTCCGCCACTCGCCGCGCGACGTCCGCCGGCTCAGACTCTTCTCTGATTGAGCGCAGAGTCTTTATCGCTTCGTCGAACTCGTACAGCCCGGCGTGACAATCAGCCAATCCGTACAGTGCCCGAACGCGAACCTTCGGATCGCCGCTCATCGTCGCGAGCTTGTGGTAAACCGGAAGCGCCTGCTGATACTGGCCGCGCTCGATGTGATAAATGGAGGCTTCGCGCAGATAAGCCTGTTCGCTCAACTCGTCGTAAGCGACCTTCTCGATGACCTTTTCGTATTCGGTAATCGCCTGGCTATAGTTTCTCTGCGCAAAGTAAAGATCGGCGATACGCAATCGAATGCGGCGGCGCTCGTTGGCGTCTTGCGGGTTGAGGTTCTCGTATTCGGCGATCGCTTCGTACGAGCGGCCCATTTCTCCGAGCACTTCAGCCAACCGCTCGCGCGCAGTTTGCGCGTTCGAGTGCGTGGGATTGCGTTCGAGAAAAGCGCTGTAGTTTGCGCGGGCCTGATCGTATCGCTGCAACTTGAAGTAATAAATGTTAGCGAGTTGAAAACGCGCCTCGGAAGCCTTCTCGCTGGTGGGATCCCGTTCGAGGTAACGCTCATATTCTTCAGCCGCGAGCTCGTAGTTGCCCGAATCCCACGCCTCGACCGCACGCCCCAGCGATTGCTCCACGTCGCGATGGCACGCGCCGCCCAGCATCGCTACAAGGATCAGGCAGAACAAAAGCGACAGGGCGACGGGGAGAGGGGGCGAGGAGGTGAGGAGCGGAGGGGCAGAGGGGCAGAGGGGCAGAGGGGTATGGAGGACTCCCCCTTCTCTCCTCCTCTGCTCCTCTGCTCCTCTACTCCTCACCTCCTCTCCCCCTCGTCCCGTCGCCGTGTCGCCCCCTCGCCTTTTCTTTTCATCTTAGCTCTCGGGCTCCTCTGTCGCGTCCACCTGACGCTCAATCAGCGAAGCCGACGAAACCAGGTCGCCATCGGAAGCATCGATCAGCTTGACGCCCTGTGTCGATCGCCCCGATACGCGAATGCCCTTTGTCTCCATACGAATCAGTTTGCCCTGATTGGTGATTATCATAATCTGACTCTCGTCGCTAACCGGCAATACGGCGACAACCAGACCATTCCTGTCGCTGGTCTTCATATTGATCACGCCTTTGCCGCCGCGAGACTGGAAGCGATATTCCTCGAGCTTCGTGCGCTTCCCGTAACCGTGCTCCGAGATCGACAGCATCTCTGTGTCGTCGGTCACCGCCGCGACGCTGATCACGAAATCCGTCTTCCTGAGCGTGATCCCTCGCACGCCGTAGGCCGGCCGCCCCATCGATCTCACATCCGCTTCGTCGAAGCAGATCGCCATGCCTTCGTGAGTCGCAAGGAAAATCTTCTTCTGGCCGTCTGTGATTTCCGCGGCGATCAGCTCGTCATCGTCTTCAATCCCCATCGCGATGATTCCACCGGTCCGGATGTTGGCGAAATCCGAAAGCTCCGTCTTCTTGATGACCCCTTTCCGGGTCGCCATGATGACGTACCTCCCCTCTTCGAAATCGCGAACCGGAACGATGCCGGCGAACTTTTCACCGTGAGGGATATTGACGAGATTGACGATGGCTTTGCCCCGCCCCGCCGCCGCCGCGTCCGGAATCTCGTGAACCTTCAATCTGTAGACCTGGCCGTTGCTGGTGAAAATCATCACGTAGCTGTGAGCGGACGCGACAAAGATATGATCGACAACATCGTCGGTCTTGGTGGTCGCGCCCTTGCGGCCCGTTCCCCCGCGCCGCTGCGCGCGATACACCGACGCCGGCGTGCGCTTGATGTAGCCCGAATGCGTCACGGTGATCGCCATGTCTTCGTCGGCGATCAGATCCTCGAGCGTTAGCTCGGCGCCCGATTCGATGATCTCGGTTCTTCGTTTGTCGCCGTATTCCTTCTGGACCTCTCGAAGCTCTTTGACGATGAGGTTGCGGAGCACCGACTCGTTAGCCAGTATTTCTTCAAGCTCCGCGATGAGCTGAATGACTTCCTTGTACTCATCGATCAGCTTCTGCCGCTCCATGCCGGTGAGCTTCTGGAGCTGCATTTCCAGGATGGCGCGCGCCTGCAGCTCGCTGAATTTGAACCGCTCCATCAACGCCTCGCGAGCTTCGGGCGCGCTCTTCGATTTGCGAATCAGCGAGATCACCGCGTCCAGATTGTCGAGCGCCTTCTTCAAGCCCTCCAAAATGTGCGCGCGAGCTTCGGCCTTCCTCAGATCGTAACGCGTGCGGCGCAGCACAACCTCGCGGCGATGCTCGAAGAAGATGTTCAGCGAGTCGATCAGCGTGAGCTCGCGCGGTTGCCCGTTCACGATCGCCAGGTTGATCACGCCGAACGACTGCTGCATCGGGGTAAGCTTGTAGAGGTTGTTCAGCACGATGTCCGGTATCGCATCGCGCTTGAGTTCCATGACGATTCGCATGCCCTCGCGGTCGGATTCGTCGCGAAGGTCGGAGATGCCCTCGAGCTTCTTGTCGTTGACCAGCTCGGCTATGCGCTCGAGCAGCCTGGCCTTATTGACCTGATACGGAATCTCGGTGACCACGATGGCCATGCGTTCGCCCGCTCGTCCGGCGCGGTCGATCGACGCTCGCGCACGCATGATGACCATGCCCCGCCCCGTTTCGTAGGCGTGCCTGATGCCCTCGCGGCCGTAGATGAATCCCCCGGTTGGAAAGTCGGGACCGGGCACCATGCCCATCAACGTCTTCAATCGGGCAGTTGGATTCTGAATCAGATAGATCGTCGCCTCGATTACTTCGTTCAGATTGTGCGGAGGAATGTTCGTGGCCATTCCGACCGCAATGCCGCCCGACCCGTTGACCAGTAGATTCGGATATCGGGTCGGCAGTACCGTCGGCTCTTCGCGCGACTCGTCGTAGTTCGGAACGAAATCGACGGTGTCCTTGTCGATGTCGGCGAGCATCTCGGTAGCGATGCGAGTGAGCCGCGCTTCGGTGTATCGATACGCGGCTGGCGAGTCGCCATCGACCGAGCCGAAGTTGCCCTGGCCATCCACCAGCGGATAGCGCATCGAAAAGTCCTGCGCCATTCGCACGAGCGAATCGTAGACCGCGGTGTCGCCGTGCGGATGGTACTTACCGAGAACGTCGCCGACGACGGTGGCTGACTTCTTGAACGGTTTACTCGGAGTCAGCCCGATCTCGTGCATTGAAAAAAGAATTCGGCGATGAACCGGCTTCAGTCCGTCTCGCGCATCGGGAAGCGCGCGGCCTATGATCACGCTCATCGCGTAATCCAGGTAGCTGCGCTTCATTTCTTCTTCTATG
>JBGQGO010000557.1:0-4133 GCA_041497455.1 Blastocatellia bacterium
CCGCGTCATCGACAGAGGTAATCAGACGCATCACAAACGCGACGACACACAGCAGCTTCGACAGCAGCCAGGCGACGACGTACGCTAGCCAGGTCAGCAGTGTGTTGATCGGATGCTGAAGAAAAGCACCGATGCCGCTCGCGCTCGGGCCCGCCGCGCTTGCATCGCGACGGCCAGCCTCGAGCATCTGCCCGATCAATCGCCAGTTCGCAGATGGAACGTCGAACGCATCCGCGCCGGGTGGGGGTTGCGGATCTGGTGAGCCTGGCCCTGGATTGGTGATCGCCATGCTTTATCAGCTCAGAATACAGTTCACCATGTCGTCGATTGCCGCGGTCAAATCAATCGCGCCGATGGGCGCACTCCAACAGGCGAGCAACTGATCCGCGGCCGAGCCCCCGAGCTGTTTATGAATATCCGGCGTCGCAGAGTTCACTGCGATCAGCGCCGACTGGTAAGTATCCGCGGGCATCGGCAGTGGTGACGGGTCAGGTGTGAATGGAAGGGGTGTAAAACCGTACGCGGGAGCGTTCGCAAGTAAGTTGAACGTTCCTCCACGGTTCGCATTCACACTGCCGAGCAACAGCCCGCGGAAGATCAGCCCGTATCCGTTGATGATGAACGATATCCAATTCCCGAGCGTGTTTGTCCGGTATAGCAGAGCGTAAATCGGCGCGAGAATCTTCCCCTCAAGGCGCCCGAGCGTGCGATCGAGCCGATCGAAGATATGAATATGCAAGAGTTGAAACAGGTGAATGATTCGCCGGACCTTCTCTATCGCGATGATGATCGGCCGAATGAAGCGATTGTAGAGATCGAGGATCGCTTTCCGTTGCGCGGCCATTGCATCCTGCATCGGCTTCAAGATGTTTTTGTACAGACGATCGAGAAGATTCCGAATCGCGCGAACGGCCTTCACGAGCGCGCCGACGACGTTACCCCAGAGCCACTTGATCGCGTTGAAGATCGCGCCGACTGCGTTCGCGATCTGCCAACCGAACTTCAGAAGCTTGTTCCCCATCGAAACCATTTGATCGCGAAGCCCGTTGAACGCCTTCGCTATGTTGGGATCCACGCCGCCGCCAAAGATGCCGCCGAACAGAGCGCCGATCACTGTCACGATTCCGACGACGATATCGAAGCCCGTCGTAATTGGATCGACGGGGGGTAAGAATGCCTGCATGGGAGCGGCCCGCCTTTCAGCTCGCGAGTAAGCGGATGTTCGCGGCGAATTGCGCGAGCGAACTCTTCGCCATGTTCGGATCGAATCCGGCCGCGGAGAAGGTTTGAGTGAAGGGCCCGTGAGTTCCGACCATGAACGTAACGAGCATTTGCTTCTCGAACTTTCCGTCTGCGCTTGTGCCGTTCGTCTCGCTGATCGTCTGTATCTTGACGGTGTAATCAGGGGGTGTCATGTGATGCCTCAGTTCACGAAGAAGTGTAGCACTGGCTGCACGAGCGCGCCGTTGACGTGCCACGTCTGATACCATTCGCCGCGCTGTGCGGCCGTCTCGACTCCAGTGATCGCGCGGTATCCGTTCGCATCGAGCGAACCGTACGCGATGAGCTGGCCTTTGATGCCGTTCAACGTCGCGAGCACTTGGAGCGCGCCGTTTTTAGCGCCGTGTATTTCGAGTATGAACCCATCCCCCGCATTGAAATCAGTCGCCCCTGGCCGCGTGGTGTTGCGGAGTTGTACTTGTGGCTGTGACGGTATCGGGGGAGCGGGCGTGCCGATCGGCCCGCCCGGTGTGCCAGGTGGTGCGGTGACGGGTCCGCCGCCGCCTGGCCCGCCTGGGAGTCCTGGCGCGGGCGCGCCTGGCGCGTTATTGAATCCCCCGAGTTCGGGAGGTGGCAACAGATCGCGCGGGATTGCGGCGAACGCCTCATTGGGAATCACTTTGCGGATGTCGTCGAAGCTGGCCGCGAATGGCGCTGAGTTCGTCTCTGCTTTGATGAGTTCCGGATCGAGGGGTAAAGCGAGTTCCGCGGCGAGCGACCTTGAGGCAATATCGAAAGGGACATCCATCGACGCTGCGACGGCCGCCAGGTCAGGGAGTGAAGTTAGTCCGGCGTCGATCAGTTCTTTTGAGTCGAGCCCATCCGCTTCTGAAAAGAATTGCGTCCACAAGGGCCCGAAAGTCGGGGGTTCGGGATTCAGCTCGAACTGATTCAGGTCAATGGGTTCGATGAGTGGCACTTACTTTTTGAGTAAGTCGATCAGATGCGGCCCTAGAAACGCGAGCGTCCAAAACAGCCCCACCCAATACGCGCCGCGGCCGAGTTCGCCCGCCTTCGGATTCGCCGCGAGCGCATAAACGAAAGCGCCGAGAATGCAGACAAGCAAGGGTAGATAGATCAGCATGGCGTGTTATCCGTTGATCGACTCGACTTCGATTTGAGCGATGTTGATCGTCGAGTTAGCGCCCGCGGCCACAGTCTGGACGGTTAGTGAGTAGTCGGCGAACTCGACGTTGACGAGCGATTCCGAAAACCAAATGTCAGCGTCGATCGTAGTCGAAGCGGTGACGGTCTGTGTGTTTCCACCCGCGACGACTGCGCCGGTGATGCCGTTGCCGCGCCGGATGCGCGTAATCATTCCGGTGGTTGCCGCGCTCAACACGATCTGAAACCAACCTTTGATGATCGCGCGCATCGTGGCCAGATTCGCTTCCATGCGGTTGCTATAGGCTAACAGCAGTTCGGTGTTCGTCGCGGTCAGTAGTGCCGATGCTGTTGCGCATTGCTTCTGAAGTATCGAACTCATTTGCTTAGTCTCCTCACACGTCGAGCGATTCTTCGACTAACAGGGTGATGGTAGTCCATTGATCCGCGGCCTGTAGATTCTGCGTGACGGTCTGAATGGTCATACCGGGAGCGAGCCACAAGTCAACGGGCGTCGATGTTTCGACGTTCGGCGTTCCCGCGCCCACGGTTGCGAGCAGGGTCGTCACTCCAGCCCCCCAGTTATAAACCCACGTGAGCGACGCCGCCTGATTCGGAGCTGCGCAAGCGTTATACGCGATGTTGCCCGCTTGCACAAATTGCAGAATCGCCGAACGATTCGCGACGGCGACGGCCGTCGTAAGCGTCGCGCGAATGGCGGCCACTCGCCAGCGCGCGTTGCCGTTGATAGCGATGGTCCAATCAACGCCGGCCGCGGGATTGCCCACCGTCTGTACGAATATGTTGCCAGGCTTCAGCGTCGGGAAATCTGGCGGTAGTGCCGGCCAGGTCACAGGTGAAAAGAGAGTGACGTACCCGCGCGAGAGCGCGAGTTGCATCGTGTTTCCACTCCCTAGGTTCCGCAACAAAACGACGTTGACGAAGATGGCCCCGCGGGGAACTTGCGCCTGATTCGATCGCACGTCCACAGAGAGCAAGAAGCCTTCCGCCATCTTGAAATCGTTCTGCCCGGTGGTATACGCGCCGCCGACGACGACAAATTCCGATTGAATCTGAATCGTTCCGTCAGGCAACAGCAGGCGAATATCTACCTGCACGAAAAACTGAGAGCTGAAGTGCGAGAACTGCATGACGCGGATCTGATCGTTTAGACCCACGTACAGCGCGGAGGGTGGGGGAACGTCTCCCTCCGCGTAGGTGATGAGCGCTGGCGGCCGCTGATAACCGACACTTGGTTCTGGCACTGCTGGCGGATTCAGCAGTGCCGAAGTGCCTGGAAGATTCGCCACGGTGTACCTTTCGGATTCCGTTACGCGGCAGGAATCTGGCCCGGTGCCATCTCGACAAAGATCGAAGTAAGGACGACAACGGCCGCGGCCTGATCCTGCTGAATGTCCGTCGAGATGCCGAACTTATTTGCGGAGTTGAAAACGGGAATCAGCGGTAGGTTCTGATTTTGCGCGAGCACCGCGAACCAATTCGCGGTCATATCCGAGATCGCGGGCTCACCAGGTCCGCCGACGCCGAGGTTTCCTGTGTCAATGCCCGTCCAACGCACGCACGTGCATCGAACGTCCACGCGATACCCGAGCAAGGCATAATCGGTGTTCGCCTTCATCAGATCGAAGTTGGCATTCAGCGCTTGCCCGCCGGTGAAGTTGCCTGCCGCGCTCGGCGTGATCGTGCTCTCTTGAGTGAACACGTTGACGCCGCGTTTTTGAATGTCG
>JBGQGO010000558.1:0-4120 GCA_041497455.1 Blastocatellia bacterium
ATAATGCCACCGATGAACACTGACCTGCGATGGCCTAGAATCCGGTCGGCGATCCAGCCTCCCGGAAGACCCGACAGATACACGCTTGCTGTATACAGACCATAGATGGCCGTCGCCGTAGGATCGTCGAGACCGAACCCGCCTTTCTGCAAAGTAGCGGTGAGGAACAGCACAAGCAGCGCGCGCATGCCGTAGTAGCTGAAGCGCTCCCACATCTCGGTGAAGAAGAGCGTGCTGAGCCCTGACGGCTGGCCGCCGATGCCTGAGGTGTCGAACGCTGCTTGATCTGATGTTCCAACGTCTGTTGCCATCTTGTGGTTATTCTCCTCTCTCGAAATATGCAATCAAACGCCGGGCATCGCCTTCTTCAGCGGCCTCAACAGCACAAGCAGCACTACCGCCATCACCAGAGCCGCGCCGCTGAGCATGATCCAAAACGTCGAGTGCTTCCACTCGGTCCAAAAGACGCCGATCTGCGTGAGCTTGTTTCCTATCGCAGTAGCCACGAACCAGCCTCCCATCATCAAGCCGCGCATTCGGACCGGCGCGACCTTCGACACCAGCGAAAGCCCCATCGGCGAAAGCATCAACTCACCTGCCGTCAACACTCCGTAAGCGGCCAACAGCCAAGCAGGAGAAACTTTGAACTTATATAAGTCGCCGCCGGCTGCCGATGCCTCGCCTATCCTCGCGGCAATGAACAGAATGAAAAACGCCGACGAGGTCAACACCATTCCAAGAGCCATCTTGGTTGGCGTCGAAGGCTCCTTGCCTCTCTTGTCCAGCCACTTCCAGAGATAGACCAGAGGGAATGTCAGCGTGATGACCCAGAACGGATTGATTGCGCCCGCGATGATTCCGCGAACGTTCCAATCCGTGTTCTCATCTGCCCAGTAGGTGAGCGTCGATCCGTTCTGGTGGAACACCATCCAGAAGACAATGACGATCAGGAATATGACTATCAGCGCGCCGATCCGTCTGCCCTCGGGGATGCGCTCCATCTCGCTAGGCGGCAACGCAGCGGCTGCCTTTGCTCTCTCCGTCGCGCCTTCGGGGTCCTCGACATATTTCTTGAAGCGCCACAGGATCGTGATTGATATCAACATCCCGAACGCGGCCACCGCGAACGCCGGATGGAATCCCCATCTGCCCTGCACGAACGTCGCGACTAGCGGCGCCAGAAACGCGCCGACGTTGATGCCCATGTAAAAGATGTTGTAGGCCCGGTCCTTGAGGTGACTTCCTTCAGGATACAGGTTGCCAACCATTGTCGACACGTTAGGTTTGAACAGACCGTTGCCGATAACAAGACAAGTCAGCGCGGCGTAGACAGCCGGCATCGAGCGAATCGATAGCAGCAGGTGCCCAGCCATGAAGAACACACCGCCGATCATCACTGCCCTTCGATAACCGAGTTTTCGGTCCGCGAGCCATCCGCCTATCAGCGGGCTTGCATAGACGAACATCAGGTAGTTCGCGTAGAGCGTCGTCGCGTCCGCCGCCGACCAGCCAAAACCCTGCCCGGTGTTGTCGCGGAGATAAAGCGTGAACATGAACACCATCGTGTAGAAGCTGAACCGCTCCCACATCTCGGTGGCGTACAGGACGTACAGCCCTTTTGGGTGCTTATCCAGATCTGGTCTGATCTCGATGTCGTCGGAAATTGCTCTGATAGCCATAGACTTGCGCATCTCCCACTGAAGGCTGACCGCTGGAATTCAGAACGCTAGAAAATCTGCTAATCGCGGAGGGCCCCTTCGCTTAAACTCCGTGTTCAGGCTTCGAGGCGGTACGAGCCGTCAGATTCTATATGACGGGCAAAAGCGCAGCAACCATATTGGTATGAACTGCGCCGCTGCCGGTACGAGCGGCGGATTGACGGCTCTGGTAGCGACAGTTTCCGCGGAGCGCCGCTTGGCAAGCCTTTTGGGCGCAGGCTAGACTGAACAGGTTTACGACCGCAATTGTTACGCGTCATTTGAGAGCGTGACCGATATGTTTGAGTGGAAGATCGATGATCACAGCTTCTTCATTCGCGACGTGGCGGGTGAGGCGGAGCACCACGCGATTGAGGACATCCAGAAAGAATCGTGGGGATTCAACGATCTCGACATCGTGCCTGCGGCTACGCTGATTGCAACGCAGCACGCGGGCGGCATAGTGCTCGGCGCGTTCGAAGGCGATTGCATGATCGGTTTCGCTTACGCGTTTCCCGCATTCGAAGAGGGCCGCACCTCGATGCATTCGCATATGCTGGCGGTCCGAACCGAGTACCGGAACTTCCACGCGGGCTTCTACCTGAAGCTTGCGCAGCGTGAGCGCACGCTGGAAAAGGGACTCGACGAAATCACCTGGACGTTCGATCCGCTTCAGAGCTTGAACGCTCATCTGAACTTCTCGAAGCTCGGCGTTGTCTCGCGCCGCTACCTGGTGAACTTCTACGGCGAGGCAAGCTCGAGCCCCTTGCATCAAGGCTTCGGCACCGACCGGTTGTGGGTGAGCTGGCTTCTGAACAGCGACCGCGTCAAGCAGTGCATCTCGCGCACGCCTTCGCATCGCGCGGCGAAGGTTGTGGCCGCTTCGAACGACGCGGGCAGCCTCATTCGATCGGCGCTGATCTACAGCGAGGGGGCGCGCCCGCTGCTCGGCGACTTCAGCGGCAGTCTCTCGGCGAACCTATGCACGATCGAGATCCCGCACGACATCAACTTACTTAAAGAGCGTGACCCGAAGTTGGGAACTGAATGGCGAGCAGCAACCCGCGCTGCTTTCCTGGCCGCAATTGAGGCTGGTTTTTTGGTCGAGGACTTCGTGCGGATTGAAAGTGATCGGGGTCCGCGATGGTTCTATTCGCTGAGCAAGTAGGTAGATTGATGATAACCAGTCGCCAGGAGGACCTCCACCGAACCCTCGCCGGCACAAAGCTACAAAAACTGATGCCGACGTGATGGACACGAACATTGTAAGACGGTACAGTAAGCAACGAAGGAAGGAAGACATTATGTCGGTCGTCCAAGTCACCCTAACCGCCGAACAGTTAGCCGCTGCTTATATCCAGTTGAATGCTCGTGAGCGACGCTCTTTCTTAGCCGCTGTTTTCGACCATCCTGCACAGCAACAAGGGGCGTTGGAATTACTTGTCGCGGCGCAAGTAGCGATGAAGCGAAAGTTCTCTCCGCAACAGCAGCGGCTGCTCGACGGCTTGTTGGAGAAAAATGCCCGGGGCAAGCTGCGCCCGAAGGAACGCCGACAACTTGATGAGCTGATGGCCGAGTATGGCGCGGGATTGATCGACAAAGCCCGCGCTAATTACGTCTTACACTTGGCGCAACAAGCTGCTGCCACAGATCGGTAGTCCGCTCCATGCCACGCACCTCACGGAAACTTCGCACGCGCATCACCCAAGCGTTCAGCGGCGTTGGCGGTTCACTTCTCGCGCAGATAGAATCCTAAGAGATGAGGAGCGGCTTCAATCGGCGTCCGGCTGTGAGTGTTTTTTTGCTCTCGCTTTTTGTACCGCTGATGGTGCTCGCGCAATCCAATCCGAAACCTGCAAGCTCGCCTCAGACCAAGCAACAACGAAAAGCCGAAGCGAAACAGAAGGCCGGTCGCAGAGCCGAGCAAGAAGCACCCGCTGAAGCCGGGGCGACTTCGACCTCGCGCCTCGCGCTGCCGTTCAAGCGCGCGTGGCAGTACCTGACCAACGAGACGTCTGCGCTTGCGCCTTCGATCGACGACGCGAGGATCTACCTGGCACTGGCTGGCGGACGCGTTGTTTGCCTGGACCGCGAGACCGGATCACTGCGTTGGACCAGCGATCCTGGAGGAATGATCAGCGCGCCGGTCGCCGCCGGCGAGAACTCCGTCTACATCGCAACGCTCAAGATCGCCGATGACGGATCCGAAGCCGGCGGCTCGCTGCGCGCGGTGGACAAAGCTACCGGCTTGACGGTGTGGGTGAAAGACTACCCAAGACCATTCGCGTCGCCGCTCGAGCTTGCCGCCAATCGAATCTACGCCGGGAGCGCGGATGGATCGTTCTACGCGCTCGCTGCCAGCAACGGCGATGTCGTCTGGAAGGTCGAGACTCAAGACCTGGTTCACGGCCGCGCGCTTGTCA
>JBGQGO010000559.1:0-4118 GCA_041497455.1 Blastocatellia bacterium
GATGAGCATTGAAGAGTTCGAGCTGCTCGCGATGCGGCCCGGCTGGAAGTACGAGTACTGGGACGGCCGCGCTCATATCACCCCGCGAGAGCACGGCGTTGTCGTTGCGATGTCCGTTACGCCGAGACCCGTCAACACAAGCCTCGTTCTCAGAAGGGCGACAAGCGCTGACGCACCCGAGTTGACTACAGCATTTCTTGAGGCGTTCATCGATTCGACCGAGTACTGCGACTGGGAGACACAGAAGATTAGCGAAGCGGCGGACAAAGCCATCCGCAGTCATTTCGCCGGCGAGCGAGGAAAGCCACATTTGGCGTCGCGGGTGGCGATGGGGTTCGATCGCGAGCGAGGGTGCGACTCAATCGTGGGCGCCACTTTGCTCGCGCACGCGCCGCGCTATTCGATCCTCGACCTCCTGTACGTTCGACCTGCCTGGCAGCGGCATGGAATCGCGACGGCTCTGCTGTCGGATGCGATGAACGAGCTTCACGATGGCGGCGAGGCGATCTTGAAAAATGCTTATCACGCGGCGAACGACGCCAGCATGGACTGGCATCATCGGTTTGGTTTCGTCGAGGAGCCCGATCTGATGCGAGCCCGGCTGTACTCGAGCGCGGCGCGGCACGAGGTGTGGCGGCGCGAGAAGATCGGCGGCTTGAGCGACCGCGAGCGAGCCGAGCTGCAAACGGAGGCGGACCGATGGGAGATCGAGGTTGAACGACTTGAAGAGATCGCCGGTCGCGAGGGCTACAGAGCGGTGGCGCCGATTCTGACGTGGCGTGATTGAGTGATAGGGACCGTATCCCTACTCAGGCCCGGCGAGCCGGCGTTCTTCGCGCACCTCAGCATCGACGAGTGATTTATTCTCCTCGTAACCTCGTAATACTGACAGGCTTCCAAGACCGTGCGAAAAGTCGCAAGAATCCCCCCCAATAGGCTAGAGTGAAAGATCCCCAACCTCCCGGTTGGGGGATTTGCGGTCGCTGCGCCGCCTCGCTTGTAGGCTAGAGTGAAAGATCCCCAACCTCCCGGTTGGGGGATTTGCGGTCGCTGCGCCGCCTCGCTTGTAGGCTGGACGGAAGCATCCCCAAGCTCCCGGTTGGGGGTTTTCAGACAATCTCTGGCGCGTGTGGGTATGCGCGAAAAGCTGACGCGCAGCCAAACGGTACTGAGTAATGCCAGAAAGAGACCGATAGCTAGTCGAGAGCAATACCAGTCCGAAGAGGGCGTTCTTCACCGATCCGCTCTGGCGGCGATGCCGAAGTACAGGAAGTACTTCTTCAAGGTCTCGATTGACGTTCCAAAGATTTCATTGCCGTGGAAGACATCGCACACCTCCTCGCGCAATCGCAGCAGTTCGCGCAGCCGGCACGTTGTTCGCCATTTCGGGTCTTCTACCGTGAGGTCCAGCAACTCGAGCATTCGCTCGAATGCATTTTCGAAGCGATCACGATCTCCCCGCTCGAACGCTCTAGCCGTGCGCTCAGACTCGCTTCCGACGTTGCCGAGTTGTGCAAAGATTGAGAACTCGAACCAGCGCCCTCCAGCGAGCTCTTTATGGATTGGTGGTTTCATCGTATGAGGGAATCGACGATCTCGCAGATCAATTGTCGCCTGCCGGCGGCTTCCACGCCGCGCGAGCGATTACCGAGTCTTGGCCTGACGTTGAGCAGGGAATCAAATTCAATCCATTCGGATCTTGGTTGGTCCGAATAGATGTTTATGCCCCACAGTTCGGCTAGTGCGGAACCCTGCTCCAATAGCGCGGCCGCCTCATCCGAGTGAAGGTCGCCTCCGAGCGCGAGCACTCGCCGGTTGGTGTCCACGACTGCCTTCACCATATCGCCGAACCGTTCGGCCGCCATCTCTGCGACGCGCTGTGTGCTGATTGGCTCGCTTATGATAACAATGCCGCTATCGGGATTCTCGGTCACCCCGGCATTATACGCGCGAGCACAGTAAACAAGGTCGTGTTCGTGCGCCCTTATTTGGAGTGCGCCGCCCTCTCGTGGTTCTTTGTTTCTCGAATGGGTGGCGGCGCTTTTGCCTGGTATTGTGGACAGCTACGGCCCAGGACCAAAAGCGCCGCCACGCATTCGCAAGGTAATAGAACCAGTAGAGGGCGGCGCAGTCCAAATAAGGCGACCGCCGATCTAAAGCTTAACGCGCAGCCTCGTTCACGCGGTCATCTGCCAAGTGCTAAGATGCTTGGGTAGTGATCAAAAAGCTCTGACGCGACGAACGAGCGGCTGACGGCCAGCGTATCTATTCTCGCGGCATCTAAGTGACCTATGGACCTCAAAGTCGGCTACGTCTGTGACCGTGGGCTAAGTCCTAAACGACCTGTCAACCAGGATCGCTTTCTCGCGATTCCCGAGCGAGGACTTTTCGCCGTGTTCGACGGTGTCGGCGGTCAGCGCGCGGGCGAGGTCGCCAGCCAGACCGCCGCCGAGACAATCGAAGAAGCCTTCACCCACAATTCCGCCGACAGCGCCTCGGTTGAGCTCATACGCCGCGCGATCGACTTTGCTAACCGCGATGTGTTCGAGCTTGCTGAGAGCGATCCGGCTTATAAGACAATGGCGACGACCGTTGCGTTGATTCACGTCGACGGCAATAGCGTGACTGTAGCTCACGTTGGCGACAGCCGCGTTTACCGCCTTGAAGATGGGCACTTCTATCGCGAGACGGTTGATCACACCGATCTGAACGACGATATCAGGGCCGGTCGAATCGTCCGGGAGCAGGCAGCCGAGTTGGCGAGCCGCAACATCATCAATCGCGCGCTCGGCGTCGAGAGCGGCGTCGAAGTCGAGATCAAATCAATCCACGCTCGCGACGGCGCGCGGTTCCTGTTGTGCAGCGACGGCGTCTACCGGCATATGTCCGACGAAGAGATCGCGCGGGTGCTGGCTGAGCATAAGGACCCGCAGCGCGCGGCGGACGAACTCAAGCGAATAGTCCATCAGCGCGGCGCCGACGACAACCTGACTGCGGTAGTCGTTCAGATGGGCCGCGCGCGGCAGACTCCGATCATCGCGATTGATGACGGAATGCCGAAGGACCGTGATAAGC
Organism: Blastocatellia bacterium; assembly: GCA_041497455.1. Lineage (GTDB taxonomy): Bacteria > Acidobacteriota > Blastocatellia > UBA7656 > UBA7656 > Onstottus_A. The sequence continues at coordinate 3,076 of JBGQGO010000559.1, forward strand.
GTACCTCAGGTGCGCAGAGCGCAGGGGCATCCGCCGTCTCGCGAGTACCGTCGAGCGGCGGGCGTATTCAAGTTGAGTTCAACCGGGAGTTGGATGAACCGACGCGCCGGCTCGAACGGCAGGGCCGCATCGAGACCATCGAGTCGTATGCCAAGAGGGGCAGCGGGTCGCGAGTCTTGATGTACACGTTGCTAGTGCTCGTGCTAGTCGCGGGAGCTTTCTATGGAGGCCTGCGTGCGTCAGACTTCATAAAGAACCGCGCGTCTAATGCGAACGCAAACAGAGAGGCCGATCCGTTACAGCTCGGACGCGAGGCGTTTGAAAGGGGCGACTATAAAGTCGCCGCGGTAGAATTTGAATCGCTGCTGAAGCGGGAGCCTTCAAACGCCAGGGCGCTTTACTGGCTCGGGCGCGCGCAGTTGGAACAGCGCGAATATGAGATTGCGGTGAAGAGTTTTGAGGAAGCGGCCGCCCGGCAGCCTTCTATGTACGACGCGAGGGTTCAACAGGCCGCGGCGTATGAAGCGATGGGTGAGAAGTCGAAAGCGGCCTCGGCGCTGGCGCGCTACGCTGAGGAGCGGCGCAAGAATGAACCCGGAACCATGAATGACGGACGATAAGGAGGATCGAAGATAGAGGATAGCATGCTCGTGGTCGGGAAGGGTGGCTTGCCCCCGCCGTTCCTGGTAGACATTTACCCTCGAGCGGGGGCAAGCCGCCCTTCCCGACCACGAGCATGCTATTTTCAATCTTCGACACCGATACGTGCCTGAGCTTAGATTAGAAAACAGCGTAGTCGATGATCGCTACGTGGTAGAGCGGTGCCTGGGACGGGGAAGCTATGCCGAAATCTTTCTCGCCTACGACCAGCATAGTGAAGATCGACTGGTGATCATCAAAGCGCTCAACACGTCGCTTCAAGGGACGCCGGACCCGGAGCTGGAACAGACGCTGGTTGAGAACTTTCAGAACGAGGCGATCGCGCTGGACCGCGTTCGGCATCCGCGAATAATTCAAAGGCTCGGCCACGGGACCGCCGCCGA
>JBGQGO010000560.1:0-4117 GCA_041497455.1 Blastocatellia bacterium
CGCACGATCCTGCGGAAGCGGAAGCGACAGCGAGGACAAGCGAAGACGATGCGGGACCATCTACGCTGGCCGAATGCATACTTTGAGGAGCAAGGGTTGATAACACTTGAATCAGCCATTGTGGAAGCACGACAATCCTCGTTGAGGTAAAACCACCAACTGGAGAGCCGGATGCGGGAGATCCGCCAGTCCGGTTCGGAGGGAGGGGGGGTCGAAACCAATCGGCTCTCCCTACCCCTATTTTCGGCGGGCTGCATCCATTTGCAATTCGCAATCCGCAATTCTGGAGTTCTAATGCCTGACTTCACGCTGGGAATCGAAGAAGAGTTTCAGATTATCGATCCGGTCACGCGCGAGCTGCGCTCGCACATAACCGAGATGATGGACGAGGGGCGCACGCTCCTGGGCGAGCAGGTCAAGCCCGAGATGCACCAGTCGATGATTGAAGTCGGCACCGGTATCTGCGCTAACATCCAGGAAGCTCGCGCTGATGTGATCAATCTCCGCCGCACAGTCGCCACCCTGGCTGAGAGCAAAGGCCTTCGCATCGCCGCCGCATCGACTCATCCGTTCTCAAGCTGGAAAGACCAGAAGATCACTCCTCACGAACACTACGAGACGCTAGTAAGCGAAATGCAAGTCCTGGCCGAGTCGTTGTTGATCTTCGGGATGCACGTGCACGTCGGCATCGAAGACCGCGAAGCGCGGATACACTTGATGAACGCCGCGCGCTATTTCCTGCCGCACCTGTTAGCCCTTTCAACAAGCTCGCCGTTTTGGATGGGAACCCAGACCGGTCTTAAGAGCTATCGCTCAGAGATATTCAAGAAGTTTCCGCGAACCGACATCCCTGATTACTTCAGCTCCTATTCCGAGTTCGATAACTACGTCAATCTTCTGCTAAAGACCGGCTGCATAGACAAACCCAAGAAGATATGGTGGGACGTCCGCCCTCATCCTTACTTCCCAACCCTGGAGTTCCGCATTTGCGACATCCCTTCGCGAGTCGACGAAGTCATCGCGCTGGCGGCGCTGATCCAGGCGATCGTCGCGAAGCTGTCCAAGCTTTATCGGATGAACATGGGCTTTCGCCTTTACCGGCGCGCGCTCATTCAGGAGAACAAGTGGAGAGCCGTCCGCTGGGGATTGGATGGCAAGTTGATCGACTTCGGCAAGCAGATAGAAGTTCCCGTTCGCGATTTGATCCTCGAGCTGCTCGAGTTTGTTGACGATGTCGTCGACGAATTGGGAAGCCGGAAGGAGCTCGAGTACATCCACACGATTCTGGAAGGCGGCACCAGCGCCGACCGCCAACTGAAGACTTGGTATGAAACGCGCGAACTTCACGCAGTGGTTGATCAGCTCATCGCCGAGACAATGGAAGGCGTCAAATAGTCGCCCGGCCTCTCCCTCTTAGAACGTTCGCACGGGCCCGTCCGGAAGGCTAAGCTAGCGGACGTCGGTCTGTAGTCCCGTGCTTTGCTTACGGATTGTGTAACTCCGCGGACCAGTCAACACCGCGGGCGTCGCTCATCGGTTCCGCAACTCCGTAGGAGCGACCGGTCTATAGCAAGCGAGTGGCCGCTCGATTCCGTAACTCCGTAGGAGTGACCTTGCCTGGAAATCAATCTCGCTTGCTATAGAACAGGTGACTCCTACGGAGTTGCGACGCGCAGATCAAACTCGCTTGCTATAGACCGGTCACTCCTACGGAGTTTCCGGGATGGGCAGCCCGATGTTGATGTCTCCTTGGCCAACTTGAGGCGCCACCAGGAAAAGGCGCAGGCGGTGATCTGGCGGCGAGAAGGTCAGGGCGGCGCAGTCCAAAAACAACTGCAACTTTTGGTTCGAGCTCGGAATCATATAAAATGCTTGAGCCAGAGCTAGTCCGAAGGATCCCGGAGGTAAAGATGTCCAGATTGCGAAGTCTGATCGCCAGAATAACCGTTCTCATTCTGGCAGCGATGCTTGTGCTGCCGATTGGCGTCTTGGGCGAGACCAGGGTGGTCGCTCCCAAGAACCCCTACAGCCTCGCGAAAGATGTGCAGCTAGGCCGGCAGGCTGCATCCGAGGTCGAGCGTCAGATGCCGATTCTCAACGATTCTGATGTTCAGTCTTACGTTGAGCGCGTCGGCCGGAGGCTTGCGGAGGGCATCCCTGCCCAGTTCCAGCACCCGGAGTTCCGCTATTCATTCAAGGTCGTGGACGCTCGTGACATAAACGCGTTTGCATTGCCTGGCGGGTTCACCTTCGTCAATCGGGGTTTGATCGAAGCGGCGCACAGCGAAGGTGAGATGGCCGGCGCCATCGCTCACGAGATCAGCCACGTCGCACTGCGCCACGGAACGGCGCAAGCTGCAAAGGCCCAGAAGTATCAGGTCGGCGCGGCGGCTGTCGGGATACTCGGCGCGATTCTGGGCGCTCCGGCAGCGGGGCAGTTAGGGCAGATGGGAATCGGCGCCTACTTTTTGAAGTACAGCCGCGAGTACGAGAAACAAGCCGACATCCTCGGCTCACACATAATGGCCAACGCGGGATACGACCCGCACGATCTCGCGAATATGTTTCGGACATTGGAACAACTGGGGGGAGGCGGCGGTCCGCAGTGGTTGAGCGACCACCCGAACCCGGGTAATCGGTTTGAGTACATCAATCGAGAGGCTGATGCCCTCCAGGTCAACAATCCAATTCACAACACAACCGCGTTCACACGCGTCCAGGCTCTTTTGCGTGAGATGCCTCGAGCTCGCTCGATGCAGGAAATTAGCCGCAGCCAACAGCGTAATCCTCAGCAGGGTAATCAACGTTATCCCCAGCAGGGCGATCCACGTTATCCTCAGCAAGGCGACCCACGTTATCCTCAGCAAGACGATCAGCGTTACCCTGACCAAAGCAATCAGCGCTATCCCCAACAAGGCGGCCAGCGCTATCCCCAACAAGGCGGCCAGCGATCTCCCCAACAAGGCGACCGGCGGCAACAGGTCGAGTATCCTTCGTCGCGCTTTCGAAACTACAGTGAAAACACCTTCCGCATCAGCGTGCCAGAGAATTGGCGCGAGCTGCGTTCAAACGACAGCGTGACGTTTGCTCCAGATGGAGCTTACCGCGATGATCAGGGTCAGTTTCTTTTCACGCACGGAATTCAAGTTGGCGCGATCCGCGCGCAATCGAATTCGTTGAGAGCCGCGACCGACGAACTGATACGCGAGCTTACGCAAGGTAACCAGAATCTTCGAAAGAACGGCGCCTACCAGAGCGAAACGATTGCCAGACGCGACGCGCTCGCGGTCTCATTGACGAATATTTCGGAAATGAGCGGCAGGCCCGAACTCGTCACCCTATACACGACGATGCTCAAAAGCGGCGAGCTGTTTTACCTGGTTGCGGTTTCGCCCCAAGACGAAAGTCAGGACTATCAGCGTACATTCTTGGCGGTGCTCGGCACAGTCAGCATCAATGAGTAAATAAGCCGGCTGGGAAAGCGGGCGGCTTGGCAGGGGTAGCATAGACTTTAGTCTGTGTCCGGTGATCGTCGTGTACGACAATCGCCAGCCACAGATTGAAGTCTATGCTACCCCCTCGCCTTTCTACTTCTGAGGAAGCGGCGGCTCTGAAAGCCTGCAGTCCACATTCAGCGATTTCAAGAACTCCAGCAGGTCGCGCCTCTGTTCAGGCGTGATGGTTCGCTTCTCGATATTCTTCTTGTCCAGGTACTGGTTTGGCTTGCCGCCGCCGAGAATAAGGTCTACGGCTTCTTCTAGCGTGGCAACGCTGCCGTCGTGAAAGTATGGAGCCGACTTTGCGATGTCCCGGAGCGTCGGCGTCTTGAAGGCGCCAGTTTCCTCGGGTTTGTTGCTGATCTTGCCACGGCCGGCGTCAGGCTCTGGCGCATCCATTCCTATCCCGACATTGTGAAATTGCTGATCGGTGAACAGCACTCCGTCGTGGCAGTTGTTGCACTTGGCCTCTTTGAAAACCTCAAACCCGCGCTTTGCGGCTTCGGATGCTGCTGACTGGTCTCCGGCCTGCCAGCGGTCCCACGCGGTGTCTCCGCTTATGATCGTGCGCTCGAAGGCGGAGATGGCCTGCATAATGTTGTCTTTTGTTGCGTCAGCGC